>JAZNOK010000051.1:0-31373 GCA_045580775.1 Eubacteriales bacterium | reverse complement strand
CTTGGGCCTCCGACTTCATTGCTTATTTCGGGCGGTCTGCTCTTATATCATCAAAAGCCGAAGTCTTAAGGTCTCTGACCGAGTCCTCCCTCAAGAGTGATAGTCTCACCTGACATGTACTTGAAGTCAGGGCCTGCTATCTGCACGCACACTCTGCCGATCTCTGCCTCGGAATTGCCGAAGTGACCCATAGGAGGCATGTGGACGTTTGCCTTGAAGGCATCGGGGTTGTACTCTGCCCACATCTCAAGCTGGCTTGTCCATGCAAGCGGGCAGATGATGTTGACATTGATACCGTCCTTGCCCCATTCGGTCGCCGCAACTCTGGTAAGTCCGCGGATACCCTCCTTGGCAGCGGCATAGGAGCACTGACCGAAGTTTCCGAACAGCCCTGCTCCGGATGCAAAGTTGATCACCGAGCCTTTTGTCTCTTTGAGATAAGGGTAGCACGCCTTCATATAATGGAAGGTAGAGTAAAGACCCGAGTAAAGAGCAAGATCAAACTGCTCTGTTGTGTGTTTTTCAAGTGTAACGCCTGATGCGGATGCCTGTGCGTTGTTAATAAGCACGTCTATTCTTCCGAGCTCAGCTATCGTAGTATCTACGACTCTCTGAACAGTCGCATCATTGTCGTCGCCTGCGTTTATATCAGCAGTAATTGCAAGGACCTTCACTCCGTACTTTGCCTCAAGCTCCTCCTTTGCATCTATGAGCTTCTGCTCATTTCTGCCCGTAAGGACCAGATTTGCTCCTTCTTTGGCAAATGCAATTGCTATTCCGTAGCCGATAGAGCCCGCTGAGCCGTCCTTGAGGGGAGCTGCCTTTCCTCCGCCTGTGATTATTACTGTCTTTCCCTGAAAAAATCCCATTTCTTACCTCCGATTTTTATATTTTTTATCGTTGACTGTTCTTTTTCATCGCCGGGCAAAACCCATGCCGACTACACATTCTATAATAACATATTCCGGCGATTTTTCAAGTGGTTATTACAGAAAAGTTAACTTTTAGGAACATCGGGAGTGTTTTGGTATCAGTGTAACGGAGCAATAATTCATTTAAAGCATCCGTCTCACGCAAAGTTTTTTATATCAGAGGCAATTATTTTTTGATTTGATATTGCAGTTTAGACTCAACGAGTGTATAATAACCATTGTTTTTAAAGATTTTTTCACCTTATCGGAGGATCATTGTATGAGTATAAAGATAGGAATCATCGGCTACGGCAATCTCGGACGCGGTATTGAAAGTGCCATTCGCCAAAACAGCGACATGGAGCTCGTTGCGATCTTTACCAGGCGTGCTCCCGAAACGGTCAAAATCGCATCAGAGGGTGTTCGTGTGGCACACGTGGACGATATTGAGAGTTATCGCGGCAAGATAGATGTAATGATACTGTGCGGCGGATCTGCCACAGACCTTCCCGTGCAATCGCCAAAGTATGCACGCATGTTCAACATTGTTGACAGCTTTGACACGCACGCACGCATTCCCGAGCACTTTGCAAATGTAGATGCTCAGGCTCGCGAGGGAAAGAACATTGGTATTATTTCTGTAGGCTGGGATCCCGGTATGTTCTCTCTTCTGCGTATGCTCGGAAATGCTGTCCTTCCCGAGGGTGCTGACTATACCTTCTGGGGGAAGGGTGTCAGCCAGGGACACTCGGATGCTATCAGACGCATCGAGGGTGTCGTGGACGCAAGACAGTATACAATTCCTGTCGAGAGTGCTCTAAACGCGGCAAGAAGCGGCTCGGCTCCAGTACTCTCCACAAGAGAAAAGCATACACGCGAGTGCTTTGTCGTAGCAGAACCCGGAGCAGATACGGAACGTATCGAGCATGAGATCGTCACTATGCCAAACTACTTTGCCGATTACGATACTACCGTTCACTTCATCTCACTCGAGGAGCTTCGAGAAAAGCACAGCGGCATTCCTCATGGGGGCTTTGTTCTCAGAAGCGGAAAGACAGGACTCTCGGGCGAGCACAACCAGCTCATCGAATACTCACTCAAGCTTGACTCCAATCCTGAGTTTACCGCGAGCGTTATCATAGCTTATGCAAGAGCGGCATACAGACTCTCTCAGGCGGGAGAATCGGGTGCAAGGACGGTATTCGATATCGCTCCTGCCCTGCTGATCAACAAGAGTCCCGAGCAGCTCAGAGCTTCTCTTCTCTGATAACTCAATTCTCAAAATAATTCAACAAAGAGCAAAAAAGCTCAAATCAAGGCGGTGTTAATACTGCTTTGTTTGAGCTTTTTTTATTATTCTTTACTGACGGGCTTTTAGTTGTTCTCTTATCATAATGAGATCGCGGTTGTTTACCTTTCCGTCGCTGTTTGCATCAAACAGGTCCGCTGACAGTCCTGAGTCTCGATATCCTGAGATATATCTCACGAGACTGTGGATGTCCTGCTCATCTATATTTCCGTCACCGTCAACATCGCCCGCATCCCCTCCCGATGCAGGATAAAACTCCACCGTCGCATTCACGTCTTCTTCTCCTGTCCCGGAAAAATACTCAAAGAGAGCTGTGTTCCCATATATTACATGATAACCGTCCGGACTCCAACCTCCGAACTCATATCCTTCTGTAATAAAGTCGATCTGAGCTCCGTCAAAGAGCTCTGCTCCCACAGAATCACAATTAAGCTCTGTCACGACCCTCTCGCCGCTCTCTGTATAAATAAGATACCCGTCAGAGTCTATAGTATACTCTCCACGGCCGCTTGTAAGCTGAGATGTCCAGGAGTTTGCAATAACGCACCAGCCCTCGACCCCATTGTATACCGTCTTTCCCCACATATAGGTACCGCACCATGAAGTATCGGTCACGCGGAATGTCGCCAAAGGCGGAATCGAGCCGACTCTGCTATATGAAGTGGACGGTCCCTGACGCATGTTCAGTCCTCCAACCGTATCCACATGCTTCCACAGTCCGAGATACCCTGCGGAATTTGTGTACTCATGTGCTAACTTGTATGTAATGTTCAGCCGGTATGAAGGATCAGCATCCGTGCCTGTATCTTCATCTGCATCTTCATCCGAGGTAAGTACGGTTGTAAGATTTTCAAAGATGTCTATACCGTCAAGAGCTCTCACCCCCAGACCTCGGAGATCGAGGGTCGTTACGCTCATTGCCTCAAAGTAGGAAAGATGCCCGTCACGGTCAAGATCAAAGTTGTCATACACATATTCCCGCAATGCCGCATCCGAAAAAAGCGATGCCTCAGCAGAATAATTATAGTAATATCGACAATCCCAGCTGTATGCGGATCTGCTGTAAAACGCCTTGATATACTCTGCATAGTTAGATATGTGATCATGCTCGACATAAAGACCGCATCTCGATCTGCAAGATCCGCCACTGCCAAGGGTATTTACTCTTGGCTGTGAGTTGTATTCTCCTGACACGGGATGATAATAAAAGCTCATTCGCGAAAGCTCCGTCACTCCAAGGCTGAGCAGATACTTTGTCGTATAGGATCGCTCATATTTGTCAGGGAAGTCGCTTGTATATATCTCCAGGTGCAGGTGATTGACATAAGACTGCCCTGTACTGCCTGCATATCCGATCACATCTCCCTGTCCGACCTGATCCCCCTCTGTGACAGGATAGGAAGCAAGATGTGCGTATCTCGAATAAAACACACCGCCCGCACTCGAGGTATGCCTGAGCACAATGGTATTTCCGTAGCTGTCAGACCACTCGGCTAAACACACCTCACCGCCGTACACCGCCATGACAGGGGTGTTTGCCGCACATATCATATCAACACCGCCGTGAAGTCCCGGCAGGGCATCGTTTTGCTCCTCGTAATAGTAGTCTATACTGGCAATGTCGATCTCCCCCTCAAGCGGCAGTATCGGCTCTATTCCGTATGTATCAAAAACATCCCGACTCACCGAAAGCTCCTCGGCAGAGCCTGTAAGCACAGGCAAGCAAAAAAGTGCCGCAAGGAAAAGCGGCACTATCCTAATGACGGTATTTTTTCTCATTTGAAGCTCCGTTTTTCTTTTTCTTTATCTTTATTGTACTGTAAAAGCCAACACAAGTCAACCGAAAAACGGACAAAATGCTACGGTTTTTCACTCTCGGAGCTGTCCTCTGTCTCCGACGGGACTTCATCCTCCACAACAGGAATAAACGAGCCTGCTATGCGTCCCTTTCCCTGCTGTTTTACATACACATACCCGATAAAGCTGAATACCACAGCCCCGACAAAGTTTACAAACAGGTCCTTCATCGTATCGCGAAGTCCCACATCTATATACCCGTCAAAGCTGACAGTACCTGCCGCTGTATTGACATCGGTGGATATTATATCACGCAGCCCAATGACGTTGTTTGCTCCCTCCGGGTCAAGTATCACGGTATTAATGCAGCTGATGTAGGTGTCCTTTTGCATATCCAAAGAAAACAAGATATCTGCTCCGTACTCAAAAAACTCCCACAGCACCCCTACAGTCATCGAAAAGCAAAACGCCACCAAAGCACAAAACACACTTGACAGCTTAAACGTGAAACGGCCGTGGCGGTTGAATATATCTACCAGAGCAAAGCCAAACGCCGCAAACATAAAGCCGTTTACCGTATGAAGCATGGTATCCCACAGCGGATACTTCATATAATAGCACTCTATCTCGCCGAGTATCTCCGCACAAAACACAAATATATACGTGATTATCTCAAGTGATGTCGGCACATCTATCTTGAGGCTTTTTTCAAGGATCGAGGGAATAAAGAGCAGTATAAGCGTCAAAGAGCAGGTAAACACACTCTCCCATTGTGAAAGGAAGATACTGCGTACAAGCACCGCTATAACAAGTATTCTCAGCACCGCATACACAAAAAACGCCTTCTTGTCCCTCTTTATCTGTTGGGTGAGGGATGCAAAATAGCCAAGCTTCTTTTCTTTTTTTGCTTTCATATCCATATCTCCGCATTGCACAGCACATACCGGCTGTAAGGTCATATGTATTATTAACAATGATGATACAAACAAATAATTAACTCAGTGTTAACTTTTTGTCTCAATATCGCTAATTTTTCCCTGTATCTTTGATAAATACGGACAGCCGACTGCGAGCATGCACTCACAGTCGGCTGTCTTACGTTATATTCCGTTCTCGGGGGGATCTTGTTTGTTTTGTGCTTTTTTATTCTTTATGGCAAAAGCCGCCACGCACACAGCACACACACAGATCCCTATCACGGATACTGTAGCTGCCGAATTGTTTTCTTCAGAGCTGTCAGTATCGGCTCCGTTATCCGTATCTGTATCTATGATGACATCTGCTGCTACAGTCACGTCATCACTCTGATCGGACATGCCGGCAGTAATCTGCTCTGTATGTCCTGCAGTATCGGCTGACGTATCTGCCGCCGCGTCCGTATCCGAATCCGTATCAGGCTCAGGCTCGGGCTCAGGGTCTGAGTATGCTCTCAAATTTTCAAACACATCTCCCGAACCGCTGTCCTCTCCCACAGTCGAGCGGTAAAGTCCAAACCGAAGCGGTGAATGTTCTTCTATATCTGCCGCACAACGCACAGGGTCTTTAGATGAGCCGAATACCCAATCATAAAATACCGTATCCAGCTGCGATATATGGCACTTAAATGCATCCCGCGACCTCTCAAAAGGGCTGACCCCTCCAAGCTCCTCCATAGGAGTATCAAAAAAGTCAAAGAGGATCGCATTCTCCGCCCAAAGATGAAAATACGCCTTCGGCACATCGTAAGCACCGTATTTCTGTGCACTCTCGGGGTAATTTTCGGCATTACCCGAAAGCTCAAGTGCACGCGACAGCGTCTGAGCGAGCAGCATGTGCTGTCCGTGTCCGTATTCCCCTTCAAAATCATGCGTGAACATGACCTTGGGTCTAGTACGCCGTAACAGCTCCACGCAAAACGCCTCCAGCTCCTGCTGTGTGTGTCCGTCACCTGTCAGATTGCTTTCTGCCCAGTCAATAGTAGTAGAATACCTGTCGGTAAAGCCCCCCACTATCGGATAGGTACGCACACCCGCCGTCCACAGACCGTTGAGCCTTTCGTGGCGGCGTTCGTGAGTGCTGTAATGCTCTGTCATGTATGCAACAGTGACTATTCTGCCCTTCGCTGTGAAGTACGGCAGTATCCCTGCAAAAAACAAATGCTCGTCATCCGAATGAGTAGATACGAGAAGTATGTCCGTATACTCGGGAGTAGGCTCCCAGCTCTGCACCCATGACGGACGCTCTCCTGGCCCCAGCACATATATCTCCGCTATACGCACTCCCGCCTCGCCAAAGCCGAGAGTCACCGAACGGCATTCCTGTCCGAAAGTCTCTGTTGTATCCACATACTGATGAATATACGGCATGCTGACACTCATGCTCCTGCCGTCCGCATCGGATATATTCCAACTGCCCGGCTCTATGTCAAAGAGTATATATATACCGCCTATAGGTTCTGCCGAGGTAAGCTCCACCGTAGCCGAACCCTCAACAGACTCAGAGTAATATCTTTCTTCTCCGTCCCACATTGGCCAGTTTTTGTCAAAGCCGCGGCCGGTGCACTTGACCGAGCGGCTGATATCCTGTGCCTGTGTGGGTGCTGTATCAGATATACCGAGGGATCCTTCGGTATCTGCACCTGTCTGCCCTTCTGCGTGCATCATAACGCTCAAAGCGGGCATACACAGCACCGACAATGTCATTATGAACGCAAATATTCTCCTCATTTCCCTATACCGTCCTTGATATAATGACGTCCTCTCACAGACCGCCCTTCAGCTTTTGCATTCTTATATCGGTTCCTATAAAATGCACTATCATATATTCACCCAGCAGTCTGCTCGCAATTCTGTCGGTATATTTCTTGTAAAGTGCCTCAGGCATAAGATTTGTATTTATCACCGTACTCATACCTCTGTTGAGTCTGGTGTTTAATAAGTTGTACAGGCATGCCACCGAATACTGTGTAATGCTCTCCGTACCCAGATCATCTATTATCAGAAGCTGTGCATCATAGTATCTGTCGGTCGTTCTGTTCTCGTTCTCACGTGCAAATCTCTGCTGTTCAAACTCAAAGAAGATATTCGGGGCACTTTCGTACAGAACATCAAAACCACGGTCGATGACTACCTTTGCCAATGCTGTGGAAAGGTGTGTCTTTCCAACACCCGTGCCTCCGACCAACAGCATGTTTCTCGCTCTGTCAGTGTCAAAGCTCTCGGCGTATGCATACACGGTATCATAGTTCTTTTTCATCTGTCTGAGGGTGTTTTCATCCTCTCTGTAGTAGTCAAAGCTGAAATTGTCAAAGCTCTGTCTCTGTATCAGAGCACCTATACCGGAGCTCTCATATCCTGCCAGAATCAGTGCACGCTTGAAGCATCTGCACATGCCCGAGCCTACATACCCCGTGTCCGAGCACTCCGGGCATTCATACCTGACATCGCAATAGTCCGCACTGTAGCCGTATTCTAAAAGCAACCGCGTCTTTTTTTCTCTGAGTGCCGAGATCTCTGCTCTAACACCGTCAAAGTCACAACAACCGCCCTCTGTACCTGCTGCCTTTAGCAGTTTCACTCCCGTCAGCGACAGCTCACGGTCTATCTCGGCTATATCGGGATGGGCAAGACCGACGGCAAGATTGCGTGCCTCTGCCGCATTCTTAGCTGCCAGATTCTTTTTTTCATATTCGTTTTTGAGTCTTATGTAATTTTCTCTGTTGTAAGCCATAAGCTACTCCTTTTTGCCGTCCTGAGAGTAGGTTCTCTCGAGTGCCGCGGCAAAGAAATCGTCTATGTCAAATGTGCTCTCTCCGGTCTTGCCCGAGAAAGCTCCTTCTGACTTTTTACCGGAGGCGGAAAGAGATGCCTTTTTGTCTCTTTGCTTGCTCTCATACTCATATAGCTGCTCCTCGCTCCTTATCCCCTGCGAGTGCCAGGACTTGAGTATTCCGTTGATATAGCTTTTTTGCGGGGTTCCCTTCTTCTCTACCGTCCTCTCAAAGGCAACCGTCACAAGCTCAAATGGCATCTGCATCTGCTCCGACCATGAGGTAAAATACCTCTCCTCGTGAGCTGTAAGGGCCCTGGTCCCGATACCGAAAAGCTCTCGGTATCTGCCTTCACTCCCCTTGAATGCGTCACGGTGCTTGAGATACTGCTCGAGAGCCTCCGGATCGCATATTCCCCTTTTTACCAAGGTGTCCGCCACGCGGACAGCATAGCACAGAGGCTTTCCCTCTCTCTTGAAATATTCAAGAAGCATAAGTATATACTCACCGTCAAGTGCCAGATGCTCACGCATCGCTATTATGTAATTGTGTTCAACATTGTTAAAGACCTTGCCGTAGGTCTGCTGTGCCTCGTCAAGAATAGACCGAAACAGCGGATCCTGCCCGCACACCCGCACAACATCACTGCTTTTGTATTCGGGTATGCCGTCTGTATCAATCGGAATCTCCGTTCTGACAGGCTCAGAAGCTTTCTGCTCGGTTTTGCTTTGTTGCTCATCGGTGCAGAGTCTCTTTTTTGTACTTTGTCTGCCGATCAGCTTCGCCCCTCTGAGAAAGGACAGTGCCTCTGAAAACTCACCGCTGTCAAGTGAGCACAGCTCTCTTGCCTTCTCCGGGTCTGACTCTGCTGTGAGTGCAATAAGCACCTTCAGCTCTGCCTCCGAAAACTCCGGCAAAAGCTCAAGCACCCGATCTTTTGGCAGGAGGATCTGCTCTTCACCTTTTTTGTGTTTTATTTCATAATTCATCGTCTCATACCCTTGTATTCTCATGCTGAGATATTCTGTAGGTCAGGGTCATGAGCGAGTCTCCCATGTGCACGCTCTCTGCCATCATATCAGAGTCAAGCTCAAGCTCCACATTTGTGAAGTTCCATATTCCTCTGATACCCGCGTTTTTCAGTCTTTCAGCGGTGGCTTTTGCCGCTTCTCTGGGAACGGTAAGTACCGCAATATCTACGTCGTTTTTAGTACAGTAATCCTCAAGCGTCTGTACATCGAGAATGGTGAAGTTTCCTGCCTTTGTCCCGATGACATCGGCACTGCTGTCAAACACGGCACTCAAATTTACTCCCCTTTTCTCAAATACCGGACTCTGAGAAAGAGCCCTGCCGAGATTGCCCGCTCCTATAATGACAGCTTTGTATGAACGTGTAACTCCCAATATCTCGCTGATGTTCCGATAAAGAAAGTCTACGTTATATCCGTAGCCCTGCTGACCGAAACCGCCAAAGCAATTAAGATCCTGTCGTATCTGGGAAGCTGTGACATTCATCATCTTCGACAGTTCAAGCGAGCTGATCCTGAAAATATTGTTCTGTCTGAGCTCTCTGAGATATCTGAAATATCTGGGGAGCCTTTTTATCGTTGCATTCGATACCCTGGTATCGGTTCCCATAGGCACCGACTTTTCTATATTTTCTGACATAATACACCTCAGTATAGCCGTGATATCTGTTATCGCGGCTGTCAAGAGTAATCCGTTATTTTGTTCAAATTCGGCATTTTGCCGAATTTTGATATTCTTGCTTTTTTTCAAAAAACGCCGATTTTTGCCCTCACGGACAAGTTTTCAACATTTGTTTTTTTGACGAGTCAAAAAAACAAAAAGATTATTTACAAACAATATTCACCGAGTTTTCCACATTAGCACAGGGGTTTTCGCATTTAAAATGCATCGTTTTTTACAATTGCGGTGGAATTGGTACGGCAGTTTTCCACATCGTGTGGAAAACTCGTGTGGAAAACCAAAAGTTGCCTCGATGGCAAAAGTCATTTGTGCAAAAGCACGAAATTACAAAAAAACTGCGTTTTTTCACTTACACCGCACTCGCATTAAGCGATGTGTCGGCACGTCTGCCCGCCCTATATTCCCAGTACGCCTGCATCGCTATCATAGCGGCATTATCCGAGCAAAGCGAAAGGGACGGAACGCAAAAATCCACAGAATGCTTTTTGCACAGCTCCGACAGTCCTGCTCTGAGGTGTGAGTTTGCCGCGACTCCTCCCGCAAGCACAAGCGAGCGTGCTCCTGTTTGTTTTATGGCGGCTTCGGCCTTTTTCACTATCGCCCTGACAACGGTATGTGTATAAGAAGCGGCCAGATCCTCTCGGTCTATTTCTTCTTCTTTTTGCTTTTTTATGTTTATATAGTTCAAAGCGGCAGTCTTCAGCCCGCTGAAGGAAAAGTCAAGATTGTCTCCAATGATCGCAGGAGACGGAAATTTGATCGCATTTTTGTCTCCGGTCTGTGCCAGCCTGTCAAGACCGGCTCCTCCCGGATACGGTATTCCGATGACTCGAGCTATCTTGTCAAATGCCTCTCCCGCCGCGTCGTCTCTGGTAGAACCGATCTCTATATAGCTGACAGGATCCTGCACATTGTATATTGACGTGTGGCCTCCCGACACCACAATTGACAAAAAGGGAGCTTTCAGCTGTTCGTACTCCAGATACGCCGCCGCGGTATGGCCCTTTACATGGTCAACGGCAACAAGCGGAATGCCGTAAGAGTATGCAAGGCTCTTTGCAAAATTGACTCCGACAAGCAGTGCCCCGATAAGGCCGGGAGACGCCGTGACACCTACGGCAGATATATCCGTAATCTCTAAACCCGCCTCCGCTAACGCCTGATAGGTTATCGAAGATATTGCCTCTATATGTGCTCTGCCTGCTATCTCAGGTACTACTCCTCCGTAGAGCCGATGCACTTCTATCTGAGATGCTACGATATTCGAGCATATTCTGTGTGTTTGTCCGTCGGTCTCAATGACGGCAGCACTCGTCTCGTCACATGAGCTCTCAATTCCCAATATAAACATCTTTTTCCTACTCGCTTTTTCCTAAATAATGCATCCCGCCGCCGCTGACATCCGTCACAGGATATCTACAGCAGCTTCTTATACACGTATGCGTCCTCTCTCGGACAACTGTAAAAACCGCGTCTGACACCGCAGCACTCATACCCCCTGCTCTCATACAGCGAGACGGCAGCGGCATTGGAGACTCTCACCTCCAGATACACAGCACTCACACCCTTCTGTCCGACACTCATCTCCAAAGTATCGAGAAGCATTCGTGCTACTCCGCATCGGCGGTGTCGGGCGGTTACGGCTACGTTTGTGACTGAGCACTCGTCAAGCACGCATACCCCGCCGATATATCCTACCGTCTCTGTGTCATATTCACACACAAAGGCAATGAAACTGTCATCACGCATCGAGCTCTCAAACGCCCCCTCGCTCCAAGGCGAGGAAAAACATTCCGCCTCAAGAGAACACAGTCTCCCTATATCCTCCGGAAGAGCTTTTCTGACAGAGTACTCCATCAATATCCGAACTCCCCTGTCAGGCTGTCGTCATTTTCTATCCAGTCATTTACGTCTATCTCGGTATAGGTATCCTTTGTCTCTCTGATAATGACCCTTGTTATTCCCGCATTGAGGATGACACGTTTGCACATCATGCAGTTGCGTGTGCCAGCAACTACCTCCCCCGTCTCAGGGTCTGTACAGCACATGTACATAGTCGCACCTATCATCTGCTCACGCGATGCCGCAATAATGGCATTTTGCTCAGAGTGCACCGAACGGCACATCTCATACCTCTCGCCTCGGGGGATGCCGAGCTTGTTTCTCATGCAGAACTTCAAGTCCGAGCAGTTCTTTCGGTCTCTGGGAGCTCCGTTATATCCCGTGGAAATGATCGTGTCATTTTTGACTATTATTGCTCCGTAGCGTCTTCTCAGGCAAGTGCTCCTCTCGGATACCGTCTGTGCGATATCGAGATAATAATTGTGCTTTGATACTCTCTGTATAGCCATAGCTTGTCCTCGGTAATAAAAATATTTTTATAGATATCAAAGGGTGCTTGCTATTTCCTTGATCAATTCTCTGAGCTCCGCTCCTATCTCAGGGCTCTTGATACCCTCTCGGAGGTTAGCCTGCATAAAGCCGAGCTTCGATCCCATGTCGTATCTTGTACCCTCAAACTCAAGTGCGGTAACGCCGTATTTGCGGGCATACTCCGCCATAGCGTCGGTGAGCTGTATCTCTCCGCCGGCTCCGGGAGTAATGGTATCGAGAATGTCAAATATCTCGGGGGTAAGCAATACTCTGCCGAGTATCGAGAGGTTTGTCCAGATCTGTTCCTTTTTCGGTTTTTCTATCATGTCATCGACATAATACTCACGCTCGCCGCCTTCAATGGGTTCTGCCTTGAGAGAGCAATACTTTACCACCAGCTCATCAGGCACTCTCTTGACTCCGACGACGGGTCTTTGGTACTTTTCGTATGTAGCTATCATCTGTGCACACACAGGCGTCTGTGAGAATACTATATCATCTCCGTAAAGAATGCAAAACGGCTCGTCCCCTATAAAACTACGTGCCATGCTGACAGCATGTCCGAGTCCCTTACGCTCCTTCTGTCTGACAAAATATACATTTGCACCGTAGGATGCATTGTGCATTGTTTCTATCTCCTCCAGACGCCCCTTTTGTCTGAGAGCCTCGTCATACTCCGGAGAATAATCAAAATAGTCCTCCATTGCATCTTTGTCGCGTCCTGTAATAATGAGAATGTCTGTTATGCCGCTTTTGGCTGCTTCCTCCACTAGATAAGAGACTGCAGGTCTGTCCACTATAGGAAGCATCTCCTTAGGTACGCATCTTGCTATAGGCAGCATACGCGTACCGAGTCCCGCAGCGGGGATTATGGCTTTTCTGACCTTTTTCATTTTCTCTCCTTTCGCCCTCATGCATCAAAAAATGAGCATAATAAGGCATGTTAATATTCTGATACCTTATATTATATTACAAAATCTCGCACAAATCAAGAGTTTTATTATTTACCCAAAACAAATCCTGCTGACATTTTTGGATAAAATGTCTAAAAAACGTGTTTTTTGGCTCACAATTATTTTTTTGAAAAGTGTTGACAAAGAGGTGTGTTTGTGCTATTATATTTAAGCATGTTCCAGCCCCATTAGCTCAGACGGTAGAGCACTTGACTTTTAATCAAGGTGTCCGGAGTTCGAGTCTCCGATGGAGCACCAAGCAAAAAATCCCCGTAAATCCTGATGAAATCAAGGGTTGCGGGGATTTTTTCATACTTTCACGCGAGATGCACTTTGCTCATAAATCGTCACAAATAACCGCAAATATTCAAAAAAAGTATGTCGATCTTGACGTTTTTCTCTTTTGCAGGATCATTGGGATAATATGATTTTGGCACGTCCGGCAGGGTGGTTCTGTCATGTTAAAGTAACGCTTTTGACCGTACCTCCCCACCCAACTGTCATTCTTGATGGAGCGACTCGCTATCGCTCGCATGCATAAGTTCGACTTGAAAAATCGGAGATTTGGGGTCTCACTTATCTGAGGGCAAGTAGAAAATGACGCACAAATTTAATCCTCACTCTCTGCTCCGACTAGATCCTTCGGTCGCGGTGGCACCGCTCCCTCGAGGATGACAGTCGGGTTGGAATTGCGGTTATAAAAGTTTCTCTAATATGACATAGCAACAACCCCGACTGTCATTCTTGATGGAGCAAATGAGTGGGATCAATTCAAAGCAGCTGATGCTCTCGGACACTAAAACACCGCCCAAGGGGGGGATATTCCCACTTGAGCGGTGACTGTTTTTTTACTTAGATAGTGCCTGTTACCGTAAGGGTAGCAACACCGGGCGTTGTGTTAAATTCTCCTGTTTGCGGATCACGGACATAGCTCGCCGCGTCAACCACTATCCTTCCGGGTGCCGTTGTGAACACACCTGTTATCGGATCATAGTTATACTCGACTCCATCTGTCCATATCTCAGAGTTGAACGTGACTGTAAGACCGCTCAGTACAGGGTCAAACACATCTGTCACTGTAGTATCATCGGTCGCCACCAGTGCTCTGTTACCTGAGTTTGAGATCACAAAGGTGTAGCTCACACGGTCGTTGTCAACGACCTGTGCGGGGGTTATCGACTTCGATATACTAAGTGCCGGTGCGACGCTGACAAAGATCGTTTCCGCAGCGGTCACAGGCTCTGATATACCGCCTCCGGTGACAGTCGCAGTATTAACTATGCTGCCTCCCTCGGATGGCTGGGCAAAGCTGTTCACTCGAGCCTGATACACCAACACAGCATTCCCGCCTGCCGGAATATTCAGACCCGATACCACAAAACCGGGGCCGGCTGTTACTGCAGGCGAAGGCTGGAGAATACCGTTAATAAACAATGTTGCAGTTCCGTCCTCATACGTCAGAGGATATACCGTCTCATCTCCGAGTGCATAACCTCCGAGATCATCCGTGACGGTTATGCCGTTTAGCTGGGTACTTGCCGTATTCGTTACAGTCAGGACGTAGCTTACAACTTCGCCCGGTCTGTACGACTGCTCTATTGCCGTCTTGGCCGCTGTGATCACATCTAATATTTCACCGTATGCTATATTAGAGTTCGTGCTGACTCCGTTGTATGTCAGCGTTGCCTGATTAGAAAAGATAGCCATACTTGTCTTCCTGTTAGTTTATTGTCGGATGTGCTCCGACAGTAACAGTCTATGACAGGTATGGCTTTTTTGTCACATCACACCCTGCTCAAAGGTTGGCGTGTTATTTTCTAATTTTCATAGTTATCGGTCACATACTTCTGATAAAGCATCAAATACGATACCATATCCAGGATAACATACCTCCGACAGTCATAGAACCACCGGCTGTGATCAAAAACAACAAAAATCCTATTACCGCTACAGCAACAGCTGCACGTCTCGCGTCATCTTCTGTAAGAAACGCCGCCACGCACGATACTATTGATACAAACAAAGATAGACCGGATATAAATGGCATCAAATCAAGATCCCATATTTTTGCACCTACAGACACTCCGCAAAGAATAATAGCAGCAATAACTCCGACAGGAATAACAAAGAATACCATCATAAATCTCCTAATAATGTATTATTAACATAGTACTGAGTACATTATATGACATCTTGTCATATTTGTCAATAGCAAAATATGACATAATGTCATTGAGGTGATCATGTGTGAAAAACAACCTGAAGTTATTGCGAAAGAAATACGGCTACACTCAAATTGCAGTACAAATGAAAACAGGTATTGAACAAGCTCTGCTCTCAAAGTTTGAAAATGAAGAACGTATACCTCCCACCGAAACTCTGATACGGTTAGCTGATTTTTATAATGTCAGTATCGATTATATTTTATGCCGCACCGACATTCCTGAAATAAACAAATAGTATTCAGCATCACTCAAAGCCTCAGCCCGGATCAGACGTGAATCTGATCAACACGAAAATGTTCAGCTTCATTGCAGTCGTTTCCTTACACCGCGGCGGGTGGCTCGATGCTTTCCTTCACTTATCAAGTCGCGGGGTTCATACGTGCAAACACATCCACCGCCCACGCACGGGCTTCCGAATCCACTTTGACGGAGGTCACCATACTATTCCACCGTAAAAAAATCTCGCCGAAAGGCGTGTATATCATCAATTCCGCAGGAATTGCATATCATCAAGACGAAGTCTTGTATATCATCATTGCGAAAGCGTTTTTGATACACACCTAAAGGTGTGATGAGATACAAGAGCGGCAATGCCGCTCTTGATGATATACAGCCTAACGGCTGATGATATACCATTGCTTTCGCAATGGATAAAAAAATCCGATGCTTTCGCATCGGATTTTTTGGTGGGAGCGGGTGGATTCGGACCACCGAAGACAGTGACAACAGATTTACAGTCTGCCCCCTTTGGCCGCTCGGGAACGCTCCCATATTTTGTTTGAGAGTTGCTGGAGCTGGTGGACGGACTCGAACCCCCGACCTGCTGATTACAAATCAGCTGCTCTACCAACTGAGCTACACCAGCATTTCTCTGCAACGGATGTTATTATACCACAGCATTACTCTCTTGTCAATACTTTTTTGAAAATTATTTTTTCTGTTTTCTCCACGTGTCAATCACGCTTCTGCATGACATATTTCGGTATTATCCATTTCAAATTGCAAGATGGAGATGGCAGTGGCGTTACTCTCTGCTCCCGCTTAGATCCTTCAGTCGGCTAAAGCCTCCTTCGAGGATGACAGCGGGGTTGGGGTTTTGCAAATAACCGAGTAACGCTACTGCCATCTCGCCCTCTGATCCTTCGCTACGCTCATCCATGACAGGGCGGAGGGGAGCCGGCAGTAACAAATAAAACAAGAAATATTTAAAAAGATTTTAGGAAAGGGGTTTCCCCGCATATACCGTCCTCCGGCATATACCGTCACCCTTTGCAAAAAGCAGGGGAAACCTTCCTTTACAAAAGTTTCCCCTGTGTTTTTTTGAGATACAAATCTTTATTACATTCTCACATCGGCTCCGACAGCCTTTGTCAGCTTTTTGATAGCGGACTTTGCCGTTGCCTCTATCTCGTCGCCTGTGAGGGTCTTTTCCTGTGAGCCTATAACAAGGCGAACGGTGACGGACTTCTTTCCGTCGGGGATCTGCTTTCCTCTGTACTCGTCAACAAAGCGAACATCACGCAAAAGCTCGTTCTTTTTTGCCATGACGGCATCATAGATCTCACTCCACTTGACAGAGCTGTCAACAAGGAATGACACGTCATAGTCATTCATCGGGAACTCCGGCAGGCGTACATAGGTGTTTGTTCTTGACTTTAGCGGGACGAGTGCATCCATGTCAAGCTCTACAAGAACCGCTGAGAGCACCTTGATGCCGCACTCAAGAGCCGCCTTCTTCGAGAGAAGTGCAAGATCTCCGATCTTGTTGCCGTTGAGGCAAATATTGAGCCATACAGTCTCGTCTGCCCAGTGGGGCTTTTCATTTTTCTCAAAGGTGAAGCCTTCCATGTGGGTGTATCTCGGCATCATTCCGATCACGCCTTTTGCACGGCGGAACAGCTCGGTTATCTTATCCGATGCTCCAACAAAAGCACATCCGAGATGCTTTTTCTGTGCGGGGAGCTTTTCGTCTCTGTAGTGCTCTGTATAATCGCGGTCGAGGAATACCGTTGCCTCCTCGAATATATCAAACCCGTCAAAGTTTCGCTCGTTCTTTACTATCGCACGGCAGATATTGGGCAGAAGCGAACAGCGGATATATTTCTCTGTAGGAGAGGGCGGAGTCGCAAGCGAAAGGATCCCCTCGGTAGTCGGGAACAGTGCATTCACAAACTCCTCGCTCATCCACGGATAGGTGAATATCTCCTGCATGTTGCATCTGAATGCGAGGTACTCCTTGATCCTTCTGACAAGATCCATATCAAGCTGATTGACAGCTCCGTCGAAGGTAGCTGTAATGGCGGAAGGCTGGAAGTTCTCATAGCCGTACATACGTGCGACCTCCTCCATGATATCCGCCTTTATCGAGACGTCTCCTGTGGAACGCCAGCTGGGAACAACTATATGCATACTGTCATCGGTAAAGCTGACCTCATATCCCATGGTACCGAGTTTCTTTGCTACTACCCGCTGAGGGATACGCATGCCGAGTCTGCGGTCCAGCCACTCAAGCTCAACATCTATCTCGCATCTCTCAAGCTTGTTTACATACAGATCCTTGAATGCTGTGACCTTCATCTCAGGGTAAAGCTCTCCAAACAGCTGCATGCACAGCGACAGTGCCTGATCGCAACGCTCAGGGTCTATTGCCTTTTCATATCTGGAAGAAGCCTCTGTGCGGTTGTCATAGCGGAGGGCTGTTCTGCGGATACCTCTGGACTCGAAGTTTGCAACCTCCAAAATTACACTCTCGGTATCGGCAAGCACGGAATCCTTGGCACCGCCCATAACGCCCGCCAGTGCAACAGCACCCTCGGCGTCTGCGATAACAAGATCGTCCGTCGATAGCTCAAGCTCCTTTTCATTGAGAAGCTGCAGCTTTTCGTTCTCTTTTGCACGGCGTACCTCGATGTGGTCTATAATATGAGTGGAATCAAACACATGCGTCGGCTGACCTACAGCAAGCATAACGTAGTTTGTGACATCTACCAGGGCATTGATCGGGCGAAGTCCGACTCTCCACAGGCGGCTCTGCATCTTGAACGGGGAGGGCTTTACTCCCAGTCCCTCAATACGTGCACCTATGTAACGGGGGCAACGCTCACCGTCAAGTATTCTTACATCATACTCACACACGTCCTCAGCACGGTATTTCTCTATCTCAACCAGAGGAAGGTCGTAGAGTGCCGCTATCTCGCGTGCAATACCGTAATGTCCCCAAAGGTCAGGGCGGTTGGTCATTGACTTGTTGTCTATCTCGAGGATGATATCGTCAAGCTCCAGTGCCTGGGCAAGCGGCGTTCCTGCCGCAACTCCGAAGGATGTAACATCCATGATCTCATGATCGTCAGACGCGGGGAAAAGTGCATCCAGTCCGACCTCAACTGCCGCACATATCATACCAAAGCTCGCCACTCCGCGGAGCTTTGTATTCTTGATCTCGACAGGCTCACCTTCTCCATGCCAACGAACCATAGCACCGGGGCATGCAACGACAACCTTCATACCTGCTTCGAGATTTGAGCCTCCGCATACGATATCCTTTAGTTCTGTGTCAGCTATGTCCACCTTGCAAACGCGGAGCTTGTCTGCGTTTGGATGGGGGAGAACTTCCTTTATTTCTCCGACAACTATCTTGTCAAAGCGATCTGCCAAATTTTCAGCTCCCTCGACCTCGACGGTTGACATCGTAAGATCATAGGCAAGACGGGAAAGCTCCATATCTTCCGGCAGTACAACATAATCCTTTATCCAATTAAGTGATACTTTCATTTTTTCTTCCTTCCTCCTGATTATTTGAACTGACCGAGGAATCGGAGGTCTGTAGAATGGAACAGACGAACATCATCAACGCCGTAACGCATCATGACAAGTCTGTCAAGTCCGATATTTACATAAAAGCCCGTATACTCGTCAGGATCCAGCCCTGCCGCACGTAGGACATTGGGGTGAGGTGTGCCGCCGGGCATGATCTCTATCCAGCCAACGTGCTTGCACACGCTGCAGCCGCTGCCTCCGCACACAAGGCATCCCATGTCTATTTCAAATCCGGGCTCAACAAACGGGAAAAATCCCGCACGCATTCTGACAGGAACATCACGTCCGAAGACCTTGGACAGGATGCTCTTTATCATTACTTTGCCCGCGGTATAAGTAAAATCACGGTCAACTATAAGTGCCTCATACTGGAAAAATGCCCTCTCGTGTCTGGCATCTGTAGTTTCGTTTCTGTAGACTCTGCCGGGATACACAAAGCGGTATGGGGGCTTGTGTGTTTGCATATATCGGACACTGTCTCCTGTAAGGTGAGGACGGAGGCAGAGCTTGTCATTTGCTTCTCCCGAGTCATGTCCCTCGAGCCAGTATGTATCCATACTCTCACGTGCAGGGTGGTTCGGGGGGAAGTTGAGATTGTCGAAGGCATAATATTCGCTCGTTATCTCAGGTCCCGAGAACACCTCAAATCCCATCGAACGAAACGCGTCGTTGAGGTCATAACACATCTGTGTGATAGGATGAAGTCCTCCGATCTTCGGCTCGATGCCGGGAACCGTACAGTCGAAATCAGGCGATATCTCGCTTGCCTTGAGCTTGAGCTCTTCGCGGCGTGCGTCTATCTGTTCGGAAAGACGGCTCTTCACATCATTTACGGCACGTCCCATCTCAGGACGCAGAGCCACATCCAGACGCGGGATCTCCTTTAGCAGTTCGGTGACGCTTCCTGCCTTTCCGAGGAGTGCTCCCTTGACCTCTGCCAGAGCCTGCTCGCTCTGAGCCGCAGCGATCCTCTCCGCTCCCTCGCGGAGCAACGCTTCTAATTTATCTTTCATTTCAAAACCTCGCTATGCCCAATAAAAATAAATTTTTATACAGAATATTATAGCATGCGTACTTACATATTGTCAATATCAAAAAAGCAAGATATCCTCAGCATAAAAACAATAAAAATACACATTCCGTCCGCACTCATCCTCCGCCCTCACACCGATATTTCACAGCCAAAGCAAAGTGCAAAACGGTTTTTGGTAATAATCAACAAAAATAGTCTCATTCATTACAATACTCTTGTAAAAGTGCCGATAATGATGTACAATAAAAGTGATAAGCAGACATGCGGTTACTGCGGTCTGCCGCCGCTTTTATTTACGCTCAGGTTGCTTTGGCGAAATTACACAAAGAGAGTTCCCGTGCTTTTCCGAGAGAGAGCGTGAACCGAAAGCTGCTGTTGTCAAATATTTCATCCAAGGAGGGCTGTCTATGCCTACTCAAAACACCTTTAAGTACGAAACAAAGAGAAACAATCTGTATTTGCGAGTTGCAAGGGGGCATTTTGCAAGTGCGAGCTGTCACTCTAACTACTATATTGACGTAGTAGCACAAAAAACACGTATGTCAGAAGCTACGGCGGTAGCCGAGGAGCTACGCTCGTATTTTTACCATACTACGGTCGTTGACACCATTCTTTGTCTGGACGGCACAGAGGTCATTGGGGCTTGCCTCGCGGATCAGCTGTCGAAGGGGGACTTCGTCAACATGAACGCACACAAGTCAATATACGTAGTGACCCCCGAGACAACTAATGCAAGCCAGCTTTTATTCCGAGACAACATAGTACCTATGATAGCAAACAAGCATGTGCTCATACTCGCAGTTTCCGTAGCATCCGGAAAGACTGTAGAAAGTGCAGTCAACGCCATCAAATACTACGGAGGATCTGTCAGCGGCGTATGTGCTATCTTCTCCACTACGGACAAATGTGCCGATCTGCCTGTTTATTCCTGTTTCAATCCTAACGACCTTGACGGTTTTGCATCCTATCCCTCGCACGAATGCCCGATGTGCAAGGAAGGCAAAAAGATCGACGCTCTGGTAAATGCACACGGATATTCAAAGCTCTGAGAAGTGCAGAGAAAAACGCACCCGAAAAAAAACGGGCGTTTCCCGCAGCAAAACCGTAGCTCTGCTGGGGATGCTTACGGCTCTCTCAATGATACTGTCATACATTGACAGCCAAGTACCTCTGCTCCCATCCGTTCCCGGTATACGTCTGGGGCTGGCAAATACCGTGACGCTGTTTTTGCTGTATTCCGTATCCGGCTCTGCCGCTTTTTTGGTGACGGTGGTACGTGTGATACTCTGCGGAGTGCTGTTCTACGGTAATGCATATCATATAGCCTACGGACTGTCAGGGGCAGTAGCGGCGTTTTCTGTCATGATATTACTCAAAAAAAGCTCCCTGTTCTCTCCATGCGGAGTCAGCGTGGGGGGCGGGGTGATACACAACACGGCTCAGCTGATTTGTGCTGTCGCTCTGACAAACACCCCGCAGCTTGCTTACTATCTGCCTTTACTGCTGATATCCGGAGCTGTGAGCGGTGCGTGTGTCGGCATGATAGGATCAAGCATCATCAGACGTATCATGCCCGACAGATGCTGAGATGTTCCTTCGGGCATTGACCGAGCTCAGCTATAGCCGAGAAGAACCGAACTCATATCGGTTTTAAACGATATTTTCGTCCATATCTGCGTTGCACTTGCTCGGAGTATGCATATACACCGTCGCAAGATGCACCTTGATCTGAGCAAAAATCTCTGTTTAAAACTCGCATAGCGACCCTCACACACGGATTTTTGAGCAGAAATGGGCTATCTGAGTGCAGACATATAGGAATATGTCAAACGAAGAGAGTCAATTTATGCCGAAAAGCCGTTTGTGACGGCGGTATGAGTTCGGCTCTCCTCGGCTATAGCCAAGGAGGAGCTATGAAAAAGAACAAAGTGAAAACAAGCGGATATATTGAGAGCATACGTCCCGCCGCAAAAAAGCTCATAGACAGAGCAACGAAGCTGTTCGGTTACGCGTCGGTGCTGGCTGTCGATGCAAAAGGGAAAAACTACCGAGTGGAAAGCTCCGGCATCACTGTTTCCGACGAGGCACTTTTCTGCTCCAGGGGAGCTGTGGTGCGTGCCGTTGTCAGAGGCAACGTGATCGAGCATTCTGTATCCTCTCTCACAGAAGACAACATTGATGACATTCTCAAAAAACTGCAAGAGCTCGCCGAGGACATAGTTGTAGACGGCGGCTATATTCCAAGCGACAAGCCATGTACTCTCTGCGAAGCGACAGAATATGAGCTTGATCCTGAGCTGGTCGGAGACGAGTGGATAATAAATGAGCTGTCAGAGGCAAGAGAGGCGGCAATATCCTCTGACGGACGCGTTTTTGATGCGATATGCCGCTGTACCTACAGAAAATACACAAAGATGTTTTTGTCCGCTCACCGCGACATGACAGAGAGCATCATGTGGTCTGTGGCAACGGTTCTTTCTCTCACAAAGAACGGCGACAGGATCAAGGACAGCTATCAGGGATTTTCCAATCTCGGGGGAGTTGAGGTAATACAAAGAATGAAGCGGGAAGGAGTGCCTCTGAGCGTCAGACATGCTATAGAGCTGCTCGACTCAAGAGAGCTCCCTCCGGGAGAATACGACTGCATCTGCTCTCCCGATGTCACAGGAATGATCGTTCATGAGGCATTCGGTCACGGAGTGGAGATGGATATGTTCGTCCGTGACAGAGCTCTGGCACGCGACCACATAGGACGCAGGGTGGCAAGCGAACTTGTAAGCATGCATGACAGTGCATGTGCAGTGGACGAGGCGGCTTCTTACTTTTTTGACGATGAAGGGAATTTGTCCACCGACACTCTGATAATCGACCGCGGAATACTGCTCAGGGGAATATCGGACGAGCTGTCTGCACACCGTCTGGGGACAAAGCCGACAGGCAACGGCAGACGCGAAAGCTTTCTCCGAAAGGCATATACCAGAATGACAAACACCTACTTTGAGCCGGGCAAAGACTCGATAGAAGATATGATAGCATCCATCAGTTACGGATTTTATCTCGAGGAAGCACGAAACGGAATGGAAGACCCGAAAAACTGGGGAATACAATGCGTGGTGGGCATAGCCAGAGAAATAAAAGACGGAAAGTTCACAGGACGCATCTTCTCTCCCGCGGTACTGTCGGGATATGTGCCGCAGCTTTTGTGCTCCATATCAATGATGAGCACGCATTCTCACCTGAGCGGGACGGGCTTTTGCGGAAAAGGACACAAAGAATGGGTAAAGGTGTCAGACGGAGGTCCTGCAATTAAAGCAAGGATTAAGCTCAGCTAAAAAAGGAGATACTATCATGATTGAAATGCTGCTCTCTCTTCTCAGAGAGGAAAATATATCCGAATATCTCATCCGTGATATATCCGAGGAGTCTTTGGAACTGTTTTTTGTCAAAAAGCAGACCGATATGAAAAGAAGCTCTCTTTCACGGTCGCTGAGCGTTACTCTGTACCGCACACATAATGAAGCCGACACGGAATACAAAGGCTCAAGCAAGGTACTCATTTTCGAGTCGATGGAAAAAGAACAGATCAGAGAAAAGCTCCGATCCGCCTATACGGCAGCCTCCTATGTAAATGACACGCCTTATCCTTTGCCAAAGGCAGTCACATCGGACTCCGACAGCGTGTCCGTCTCCCTCTCGGAGATGGCACGAGGCTACAGCCGTGCGTTGTACCTTCATGACACACACACGGATGCATTCATAAACTCGGCAGAGCTGTTCTGTATCTGCCGGCATATACACACCCTCGGCTCTCAGGGTACCGACATCCGCTACAGCGAATGCGAATGTTCCGGCGAGATAGTAGTCCAGTGCAAAGGGAAAGAGGATGTAGAGCTCTTTGATTATTTCCGCTACGGAACAAACGAATATGACGCTCTGGCACAGAGAGTATACAAGCGTCTGTGCGAGGTCAGAGACAGGGCACAGGCATCCCGCAGTCTGCCATCCGGCGAATACGACATCATCCTTGAAGGAGAATGCACAAGAGAGCTTGTGGGATATCCTCTGTGGCAAGCAAACGCAAAGAACATCCACACAGGCTACTCTTCGGCATCGGTAGGAGCACCTCTCGGAGCGGCACTGCCGGATATCACGGCACAGCCTGCCACTCCTTTTTCCGCAGAGGGAGTAAAGCTCAAAGAAATCCCGCTTGTCCGAGACGGAGTGCTGTGCTCGGTCGTTGGAAACGTGCGGTTTTGCTCTTACTTGGGCATCGAACCTACAGGCGAATACGAAAGACTGGCGGCAGACTGCGGCGGAAAACATTCAAAACCGCTGTCAGAGCTGTGCCGCGAAAAGCACCTGTATCTGGTCAGTTTCTCTGACTTTCAGTTTGATCCTCTCGACGGATATTTCGGAGGAGAGGTACGGCTGGGGTATTACTATGACGGAGAAAAACGCATCCCTGTAACCGGTTTTTCGATCAGCGGAAACTACAGGGCGGCATGCTCTGAGTTTGAATTTTCCTGTGAAGGCTACCGCGACTACACCTACCGCGGACCGCTGTGCATCAAAATAAAAAATGTATCTGTATCGGGGGTATAACAAAATGAAAAGCAAGCTTCTCGACAGATTTCTTTGCTACGTTGCAATAAACACACGCTCGGACCCAAGCTCCGAGTCTATGCCGTCTACAGAATGTCAGCTGGATCTTCTGCGAAAGCTTCATCAGGAGCTGTGCTCTATGGGAGTGAACTGCTCTGTATCGGAAAAAGGCTATGTGTATGCATGTATTGATCCGAGTGACGGATATGAAGATGCACCGGAGGTCGGTTTTGTCGCTCACGTTGACACCTCTGCGGACTTTTCGGGAGAAGGAGTCAAGCCGATCATTCACGAAAACTACGACGGTCGCGACATCCGGCTGCCCTCCGGCAGAGTGATATCGCTCAGGGACTTTCCGCATCTTGGCACTTTGTGCGGGCACACACTGATAACCTCGGACGGAAATACGCTTCTCGGTGCTGACGACAAGGCAGGCGTAGCGGAGATCATGTGTGCGGCAGAGCGTCTTTTGAGTGAAGATATCGCTCACGGCAGAGTATGGCTGTGCTTCACTCCGGATGAGGAGATAGGCAGAGGCACAGACGGTTTTGAAAAAGAATTGTTCGGGGCGGACTTTGCATACACGCTCGACGGCTCAGCCGTAGGAGAGATAGAATACGAGAATTTCAATGCATCCGAGGCGACAGTTACCGTACAGGGAAACAACGTTCACCCGGGCTCTGCAAAAAATGTCATGGTAAACGCCCTGGGGGTGGCGATCGAGCTTGACTCTATGCTGCCTAAGGATCAGCGTCCGGAACACACAGAGGGGTATGAGGGCTTTTATCATCTATGTTCGATGAGCGGCAATGTAGAAGAGGCAAGCATGAGTTATATCCTCCGTGACCATGATGAAAAAAAGCTGAAGGAAAAGGAAGCGTGCATGCTCAATGCCAAAGACACCCTGAACCAAAAATACGGTAAAAACAGAGTCAAGGTCAGCATCAAGCATCAATACAGCAACATGTGCAGCATCATCGACACACCAAAAAACCGCCGCACGCTCTCTCTTGCCCGAGAGGCTATATCCGAATGCAGTATCACTCCTGTCAGCCGTCCTATCAGAGGCGGCACAGACGGTGCAGCTCTAAGCGGTATGGGCATTCCCTGCCCAAACCTCGGCACAGGAGGGTATGCTTTTCACGGGCCGTATGAGCATGCGTCACTCGACCAGATGTGCAATGCAGTCGACATTATTGTAAAGATCATAGAAAAAACAGCTCGGAGCAAGGCACAGAGCTGCACCGAGTCCGCACGGTGACCGAGGCTGTGGGCGATCTTCCTTCATATTAAAACCACCTTCTCCTATGCAAAACTCGGCAGTTTTGCATAGGAGCTTTTCGGCTGCAGCAGGGATATGCATTTCTCTTGACTTGGATGGGATTATTTGTTATACTTAGATTATAAATGCGGGCATACCGCAGAAAGAGGAATAAAGATGGGAGCATTCGTATTATCTGAGAAATGGATCAAACTCACAGCTATGCTGCTGTGTGTTTTTGTTGCTCTGTCATTGACAGTCACGGCAGATACGGAAGCATCAACTACCGAAATACCGCAGCAAAACGTGCAGGACACCGCTATCGGGTCCCCTGACACCGCAAACACACAGGAAAGCACCGAGGGACAAGTATCTCAGCCGACCCCCGAGCCTGAACCCGAACGGGTAATACATATAAAAGCAGGCGGCCAGGGAGACGGAAGCGACCAAGCACATCCGTGTCCCGACATATCGGCGGCTTTTTCGGCTCTTTCGGAAAGCGGCGGCAGGATAGTCATACACGGAAAGTATGAGCTTTCTTCTTCATCTGCACATGACACGGTCCTCGGAGCATTCGTTGAGCCCGCCCACACGGCAAAAATCACCCTGAGCGGCAAGGACGGCTTTTTGATCTGTCAGGAAAACTACCGCTATTACATGAGCGGAGCTACTGTGTTTGAAAACATCGGAATTTCAGGCTCAGGGACGCTTGTGGTTGCCGCCAGATTCAATCCGCTCGTCATGGGTGAAGGGATAAATATCATAGGAATATCCGACGGTGTCATACTGGTAGGAGGATATAACGGCTCTAACAGCGGAATTACCGACGAGATGCTCGCACATAACAGCTCGATCGAGATCCACAGCGGCACATACAAATATATCTGCGGCTACAACCGTACCACCTCCTCAAAAAGCTGCTCGGGCATTTCGAGCATCCGTATCCTCGGAGGAGAGATAAACTGCATTGCCGCAGGAATATCCGGATACAACAGTGCCTTCACCTCAAACAGCATGAACTCTCTTGAGCTTTCTGTGAGCGGAGGAAAAATATACAAAATATGCGACGTTGACATGTCATCATACGGGGTGCTTTCTTCTCTCTCACTTGATTTTTCGGGCGGTGAGATAACCAACATCATAATGTCGGACGCAGTAACCTCCTCGATCTCCTTCACTGACAAGACGTCAGAGAAGGTTAGCGGATTTCTGCGGCACTTTGACTCCTATAAGCAAGGAGACGGAGAGAGCACGCAAACCGAAAAGATCAAGGTTGCATTCATCGGGGACAGTATTACCCAGGGGATGGGAACAAACACCCCCGAGACCGAGAGCTATCCCGCTCAGCTGGGAGCTATGCTTGGGGATGCATACGAGATAGGAAACTTCTCGGAGGGCGGCAGCTGTGTGCTCTCAGATTCGGGAAGTCCGTACTTTGAGTCTGAGGCATTTGCACAGTCGCTGCTGTACCTGCCTGACGTTGTATGTATTATGTTAGGCACAAACGATCTGTCTGCACTTTTGGCAACAGACACTTCAAAGCAGCCGGATGCGGCACATACTCTGCTGTACAAAGAAATGCTCACGCTGATAGAAAAATACACCGCACTGGACACAAAACCGATAATATATCTGCTCACACCGACAGTACGTACAGACGATGCCATGCTTGAAGGAGCGATACGCGATATCGTTCTCCCCACATACAAAAAGCTCGCCGAGGACGCACAGCTGGGATACGTAGATACCTATACGGTTTCAAAGGATATGCAGCACCATTTCGGCGACTCGGTACATCCTGATGCCGTCGCGTGCTCGTACATAGCAACATGGCTGTATAACGCCATTGTTTCAAACTCAAACATTTCCTCTGCTGTGACCGATGTATCCCGTGTCGAGATCGTGCTAAAGCAAGAGGCAGCCGATACTACCTCTTCTGCAGACTCACTCCCAAAGCAGGATGATCAGTCTTCCTCCGGAACACCTATGATAATCGCCTTCTGCATAGTATGCTCGATTGTAGTTCTCTTTTCTCTCGCTGTACTCAAAAGCAAGAAAGATGATGCAAAAGGCAAGGAAGAAAACGCAAGCACGGAAAACACCGAAAACGAATAGTCATTCTCAGATACAGAGGTGTTTTAGGCAAACTCAGCAGTAACAAAAAGCCTGATGAGGTGATAAAATGGCAAAGTCAAAGTATCAAAAACTCAAGCTGCTCTACCTCAAGGATTATTTCGAGAGGTGCACGGATGCAGAGCACGGAATAACTATAAATGACATCATATCGCACCTCGCCTCCGTCGGCATAGAAGCGGAAAGAAAGAGCCTGTATGACGATATCGAGCTTTTGTGCGAGGTATACGGCATGAATATAGAAAAGGTCAAGCTGCCGCGTACTATGGAATACAGACTGACAGAGCGGGACTTTGATCTGCATGAGCTAAAGCTTCTCTGTGACGCTGTAGGGGCATCCAGGTTTATCACCGAGAAGAAGAGCGAGGAGCTGATAGCCAAGCTCAAGGCAAGGTGTAGCCGCTATGAAGCGGAAAAGCTATCGAGGCAAATATACGTCTCGGATCGAATAAAAAGCATGAACGAGTCGATCTACTACAACGTAGATGCGGTCTTTGAGGCTATTGCATCGGAGAAATGTGTCCGATTCAAATATTTCAACCGAACACTCAAAAACAAAAACGAGCGTGAATACCGCCGCGGCGGAGAGGAATACGAGGTCAGTCCCTTCACTCTGACCTACTCAGACGAAAGATACTATCTGATCGCATACGACATAGACAAAAAGGACATCAGACATTTTCGCGTTGACAGAATGGAAGGTATCCGGATGGGCGAGAAGCCAAGAGAAGCCGAGAGGTACTTTTCCGGTATGACTCCGGGCACTTACACAGACAGGCATTTCGGTATGTTCGGAGGAGAAGAAAAAAAGGTCGGTATCGAATTTGAAGCTTACCTAGCGAATGCTGTATATGACCGCTTCGGATCTGATATCGTCACGCTGGATGCAGGAAACGGCCGTTACAGAGTTTACGTTTCTGTAGTGGTATCAGAGCAGTTTTACGGATGGCTCGCAGGAATGGGAAAAGGAGCAAAGGTAGTATCTCCCGAAAATGTAAAAGCAGGCTATGAAAAGCATCTGCGTTCTATTTTGGAATCATAAAGGCAAGGAAAATGAACAACAAAAACGCACCTGACACTGCAAAAAAGAAGGACAAAGGCAGTGCCGATCATCTCAAATCAAAAGAAAAAAGCACCCTGATCGCAAGGGCGTTTCAACTATCGCTCCCCGTATTCTGCGGGTATCTGTTCCTCGGGTCGGCCTTCGGAATAATGTTCAGTGCTCTCGGCTTTTCACCTTTGTGGGCAGGAGCTACAAGTGTGCTCGTATACGCAGGCTCCGGGCAGTTCGCTCTTACCTCGATGATAGGTGCAGGAGCAAGCTACATAACCGTATTTCTGACCAGCTTTTTTGTAAATTCACGTCACATATTCTACGGGCTCACCTTCATCGAAGAGTATAAAAGCATGGGACTCAAAGGCAAATACATGATATTTGCTCTGACAGACGAGACCTACAGTGTTCATTGCTTTATGAAAAACGCATGCGAGGATATCCGCGTGTGGTTCTATGTATCGCTCTTTGATCATTTATACTGGATACTCGGAGGAATGCTCGGGGCTCTCATCGGAGGCTTGTCGAGCTTTGACTTTGAAGGAATAGAGTTTTCCATGACGGCACTTTTTGCTGTTATTCTGGTAGACAGGATACGCACTATAGGCAAGGAGGCTGTCATAACAGCCCTCATGGGAGGCATTAGTGCTTTGGGACTGCTGTTTCTCCTCGGAGAGTCGAACTTTTTGCTTCCGAGCATGGGCATAAGTCTGCTGCTCGTTTACATTAAGGGAACACACTCCCACGCAAAGGAAGCAAAAGCTGTATCCCAGGGCACGGCAACAACCGCCGATCATCCCCTCTCCGAAGCAAAGGAGGAACAGACAAAATGAGCGAAAATTTCTATATCTATGCTATAATATGTATAGTCGTCAGCGGAGCGGCTACTTTCTTGAGCAGGCTGATACCGTTCGTTCTTTTCTCGGGAGGCAGACAAATGCCCCCAAAACTCAAAAAGATCGCTGACATCCTGCCATCTGCTGTAATAGCCGTTCTCGTCGTGTACGGAATAAGCCCGCAGCTATCCGGCATAGGGATGGAGACCCTTGCCGCAATAATCGCACTGGCAGTCACGGTCCTCTTACATCTGTGGCGTGGAAACACTCTGCTGAGCATGTTCGCAGGGACAGGTGCATATATGTTGATGATGTACTTTATATAACCGTGCAAAATCAGCTCTGCCCACTTCTCACACCTATCCTTACAAGAGTTTATCACAGCGATGCGGATGGGAGAAAACACACAGTTTCACATAAAAAAAGCATAACCGCCGCAAAATGGCGGTTATGCTCTTTTTTTGTCATAAGTTGCCAGAATACGCAATTGTTAACGCTTTGATCTGTCAGATGGAGCTTTGGCTGTGCGAGAGGATCGCAAAGCTCACCTGTCCGCTCGCTTTTTTGCGGTTCGGGTCGCCTCGTAGCTTGCACTCAGCAAAAACTTCACCACATCGTCAGGTGCGTCAGGCAAAAGCACCGACACCCAATGGAGCTTGTTCATGTGGTAGGCGGGGTACACACCCTGCTCGGGAGTGAAAGATCCGAACATCTCGATCGGCTGTTTCATGTTGACCACATCTATCATTTCATCGCTGTCAATACCGAATCTGCGTCGTGATACCCTCATTGCAAGAGCGTACCATTTGCGGCTGCCGCAGTGCCGCAATACTGCAGTATCACCGTCCCCATCAAATGGATGATCCGGCTCTGTGCCGTATGTCATGCGGCAGTATTCAAAAAATTCTTGTTTTGTCATGATCGGCTCCTATGTCATTTGTTTTTCCTCTGCGGTACTAGGTGATCAAATCAGCATTCGCTTGATTTCTTCAGCAAGAGAAATGGGTTCATCATAGTTATATTCCATCAAACTTGTTCTTTTCAGAAGCGTAAGCCAATAAATACTTTCACCCGTTTCTTTGAGTGAAATATGGAGTTTGGATATAAAATCCGCTTTGCTGTTACCGTAAACTGCTTCGTTTATGTTTGCACCTATGCTTGTTGCAGAGCGAAGTAATTGTTTGGCGATAGTTGTATCTTTTTTTGATTTGGAAAACTCTTCATAAAACAATACGATTTGTGTTGCGAAGTCAAGGGATTTATTGAGTAATGGGCTGTTCATTTGTTATCACCTCTGCTTGAATTATATCACATTATATGACTTAATTCAATGCTTTGCGGAGCAAAGCTACCTTTTCTCTTCTCTTTTCTCTCTTATCTTTTCTCTGGAAACGACAATTTTAGAGAAGAGAGAAGAACGAAAAGAGAAAAGTGAAAAGAACAAAAAGAAACGACAATCTTCTGTCGAAAATTGTCGTCTCTTTTGGCTGGGCCGGCGGGATTCGAACCCACGGGTGACGGAGTCAAAGTCCGTTGCCTTACCGCTTGGCGACGGCCCATCATTTTTAAAAATATAGCCGCACAAGTGTTTTCCTGTGCGGCTGTGGTGACC
>JAZNOK010000050.1:0-32316 GCA_045580775.1 Eubacteriales bacterium | reverse complement strand
ACAGCCCATCTTTTTATTTTTACTTATTTAATCTATTACTGAGCCGCATCAACGATAGCGGTGAAAGCGTCAGTTTTGAGTGATGCTCCGCCGATAAGACCGCCGTCTACGTTCTCCTTTGAGAGAAGCTCAGCAGCGTTCTTGTCGTTCATGCTTCCGCCGTACTGAATGGTGATATCAGTTGCAGCCTCGGCACCGTAGAGAGCAGCTACGGTGTCACGGATAACTCCGCAAGTTTCGTCTGCCTGCTCGGGAGTAGCCGTCAGTCCTGTGCCGATAGCCCATACAGGCTCGTATGCGATGATGACGTTCTTCAGCTCCTCTGCACTAACACCTGCGAGATCGAGCTTTGTCTGCATAGAAACGATCTCGTTTGTAATGCCGGACTGTCTCTCGGAAAGTACCTCACCGAGGCAGAGGATGACCTTCAGCCCCTTAGCGAGAGCTGCCTTTGTACGAAGGTTTACAGTTTCGTCGGTCTCACCGAAGTACTGACGACGCTCAGAGTGACCGATGATGACGTACTTGACTCCGCACTCGCAGAGCATATCAGCACTAATCTCACCGGTGTAAGCACCGCTTTCCTTGAAGTGTACGTTCTGTGCACCTATGTGGATGTTAGTACCCTTAGCAGCTTCAACAGCATTTGCTATATCAACGAAGGGAACGCACAGTACTATGTCGCATGCGTTCTTGCCTGCTACCATAGGAGCGAGAGCTGTGATAAATTCCTTTGTCTGAGCAGGGGTCTGGTTCATCTTCCAGTTTCCTGCGATAACCGTCTTTCTCATTGTTTTGTACCTCTATTATTTGTCAAGAAGGCAAGCAATACCGGGAAGCTCAAGACCCTCGAGGAATTCCAGAGATGCACCGCCGCCTGTGGAGATGTGTGTGATCCTATCAGCAAATCCAAGCTGCTCGCATGCTGCTGCGGAGTCGCCGCCGCCTACGATAGTGATAGCTTCGGACTCAGCCAGTGCCTGTGCAACAGAGATAGTTCCGCGAGCGAGAATGGGATTTTCAAATACGCCCATCGGTCCGTTCCATACAACGGTCTTTGCATTCTTAGCTGCATCTGCGAAGAGAGCTCTTGTCTTCTCACCGATATCGAGACCCATCATGTCTGCAGGAATGCTGTCAGAGGAAACGGTCGTAACCTCGATCTCTGCATCAATAGGATCGGGGAAGGACTTGGTGATTACGGTGTCGATGGGGAGAAGAAGCTTGACGCCCTTTTCCTCAGCCTTTGCCATCATCTCACGGCAGTAGTCTACCTTTGACTCATCAAAGAGGGAAGTACCGATGCAGTAGCCCTTTGCTGCGAGGAAGGTGTAAGCCATACCGCCGCCTATGATAAGGGTGTCTACCTTTGTGAGAAGGTTGTTGATAACGTTGAGCTTGTCAGAGACCTTAGCACCGCCGAGAATAGCAACGAAGGGACGTGCGGGATCAGCGAGAGCCTTGCCCATGATGCCGATCTCCTTCTGAATGAGGTAACCGCAAACAGCGGGAAGGTATGCAGCTACTCCTGCGGTTGTAGCGTGTGCTCTGTGAGCTGTACCGAATGCGTCGTTTACATAGACCTCAGCCATGTCAGCGAGCTCACGAGCGAACTCGGGATCGTTCTTTTCCTCTCTTGCGTCAAAACGAACGTTCTCGAGAAGCATAGCCTCGCCCTCACCGAGAGCTGCAGCTTTTGCCTTTGCATCCTCTCCTGTGATGTCAGCCGCGAGAGCTACATTCTGACCGAGAAGCTCGGTGAGCTTAGCTGCAACGGGAGCGAGAGAGTACTTGGGGTTTACCTGTCCCTTGGGCTTGCCCATGTGAGAGCAGAGGATGACGCGAGCACCCTTGGAGAGGAGGTACTTGATAGTGGGAAGAGCCTCTACTATTCTCTTGTCAGAGGTAATAACGCCGTCCTTGAGCGGAACGTTGAAGTCGCAACGTACAAGAACCTTCTTGCCGCTGACTTCGATGTCTTCGATAGTTTTCTTGTTGTACATAACTTTCACCTCATATAAATATATTTATATATTTTTATAAAATCTGCGTGATATGCGGCTTGTACCTCCGAATTTAGCAAAAACTCGGAAAATATTCCCACATTCATAATTAGTGTACCACATTTAGTGCAAAATATCAATATTATTTGTTAAATATCTGACGAAATTTTTATAGCAGTAAATATATCCCAAATTGCCCTACCCCCTTGACAATTCCGATTGAAAAGAGTAAAATAGCAAAACAGAGACAATACGTCTCATAAAGTGAAAAAGCAAGGAGGCGGGCCGCGTGCAAGATAAAGAATACACACAGCCGCAGGCGTATATGTGCATAGATCTGAAGTCATTTTTTGCTTCGGTGGAATGCGTAGAGCGAGGGCTCGATCCCATGACTGCAAATCTTGTTGTGGCGGACTCGGAGAGAGGCGAAGGCACTATATGTCTTGCCGTTACTCCTGCGATGAAGGCACTCGGGGTAAAAAACAGATGCCGTGTGTTTGAAATACCGAAAAACATTGAATATATAAAGGCCGAGCCGAGAATGCAGAAATATATAGATTACAGTGCTATGATATACGGCATATATCTTGATTATATATGTCCGGATGATATACATGTGTATTCTATAGACGAGGTGTTCATATACGCCCAGCCTTATTTGAAGCTATATAACATGAGCTGCCGTGAGCTTGCATGTGAGATAATGAAAAGCATATATAAAAAAACGGGCATTCGAGCTACCTGCGGTATAGGTACGAATATGTATCTGTGCAAGATCGCCTTGGATATAGAGGCAAAGCATGCCATTGACTTTATAGGGGAGTTGGATGAAGAAAGTTATAAAGAGAGGCTGTGGGATCACCGACCGCTGACGGATTTTTGGCGGATAGGTGCACGTACCGCACGGCGTCTTGCAAAATACGGAATAACCACCATGCGTGATATTACGCGGGTGGACGAGGAGCTTTTGTATTCGTGGTTCGGTATTGATGCGGAGTTGCTCATCGACCATGCATGGGGAAGGGAGAGTGTGCGTATGGAGGATATAAAAAACTACAAGACACGTTCACGCTCACTGTCAAGTGGGCAGGTGCTGATGCGTGATTACACTCGTGAGGAGGCACGCATTATCTGCACGGAAATGACAGAGGCGTTATGCCTTGATCTTGTGCGTGAGTCGCTTGTGTGCGGGAATGTGTCGCTGTATATCCTTTATTCGGACGGAGAGAGCGACGGCAAAAGTGCCCGACTGCCATACCGTGCGAGTGCCGAGCATGTTATATTGCCTGCCATGCTCAGGCTGTATGACAGTATAGCAGACTCCGACGGCATACGCAGGCTTAATATATCATTTGGCAATGTGAGCATCGAGGACGGAGTGCAGTACAGCTTTTTCGATGATACAGAAGCTCTCGAGCATGACAGGACAGTTCAAAATACACTTATAGAAATAAAGAAAAAATACGGGCTCAATTCTATACTGAAAGGGATAAATTACACATCAGCCTCAAACGCACGAGAACGCAACATGCAGATAGGAGGACACAAAAGTGGCAAAAAAACCTCGTCTGCCCATGTCGAGAGTTGACAGAGCAAAGCAGTACGCACCGTTTTCAGCACTCAAGGGACTGGAGTCGGCAATAGAGAAAAAACGTCTGTTGGCTACAGTCAGACGCACTCCCTCAGAGCATCTGGCACAAATACTTAACGACAGGCTTTTGCGTATATCGGCGGGAGACAGTGTGTATGTGATGTATTATACAAAGAAGGGATATATCAAGCGAACCGTGACAGTGTTTGATATAGACACGACGAAAAGAGCCATCCTGACTGACGGGGAGTATATTTTCTTTGATGATATATATGCAATAAAGACCGTATGATAATTGTCATGTCTCGTTGACAGAACTTTGGCTTTGCGGTATAATATGGATGAGTTTTGTAACATTAGAGGGGGATGTTTATGATGGGCGGAGGACCAATGGGGCCGAGAGGTCATGACTTTGAGTACGAGAAAATACCAAAGCCTCAAAACATCGGCGATGTTCCGAGATACCTCGGTGAGGTGTTCGGGGGATTTTTTCTGCGTTTTACATATATTCTCAGACTGGTGTGGAGGACAGGCCCATGGATATTGTTTCTCATGGCGTTTTTTGCCTTGTTCAACGGTGTTATTCCTGTCGTCAGTTCTCTGATATCAAAGAATATTTTAAACGCCCTGCAAACTGCTATATCAGACGGTTCGGCAGCTGTTGAGTTTGTGGGGTCGGGGGCGTTTTACCTGATAGTATTGCTCTTTGTCATACGCTTTCTCAAACGTATAGAAACGACAGCGAGCAGTGCACTTGAGAGAATAGCCGGGGAGCTCTTGATAAAACAGGTAAAACAGCAGATAATGGAAAAGACCCGTGAGATAGACCTGGCATCATTTGATATACCGCAGTTTTATGAAAAGCTGGAAAACGCCAACCGCGAGGCGGGAGCAAGACCTCTGAATATACTTACGCGTACATTTGCGATAATCAGTACGGTAATTGAGCTTGTGAGCTATATAGTTATTCTTTGCGGGGCACCCGGGATACCGTACGCCGTGTTTGTCATAATAGCGATATCAGTCCCGAATGCCGTTGTCAACTTTGTCTATCGCAGAAAGAATTTCCGTTATATGCGTCACCGCTCGAAGGAACGCAGACAGATGAACTATTACTCCGATCTTCTTGTGAACAAGGATATGGCAAAGGAGATACGTCTGCTGGATCTGTCTGATACTTTTATCGGGAGATTTATGGCTGTGTTCTCCGAGTATTACAAAGGGGTAAGAAAGCTTATAACGCAGGAAAGTATCCTTCATGTAGCGTTCGGCACTCTTACGGTGGTGACCAATCTGTATTTTTATCTTCATATAGCCGCAGATGTGTTCGATGGCACGCTTCTCATAGGCGATTATACTCTGTATACCACCGCTATAGTCAGTATCGCATCCTGCGTTACTACCCTTATCAATACTTCTGCCACTATATACGAGGGGACGCTGTTTATAGATAATCTCATCTCGTTTATGAAAGAAAAAAAGACCCTCGTTCCGATATTGGCAGAACCCAGGAGAGTGTCTCACGCAACCCCTCACAAGATAGAATTCAGGGGAGTCAGCTTCCGTTATCCAGGGACCGAGCGTGACGTGTTGAAAAATATAGACCTCACCTTCAGCGGGGACGATACCGTGGTGCTGGTGGGACTGAACGGAGCCGGAAAGACTACCCTTATCAAGTTGCTCACGCGTCTGTATGATCCGACCGAGGGAATCATACTTCTTGACGGTTATGATATACGAGAGTATGATGTCAGAGATCTATACAGTATGTTCGGTATAGTTTTTCAGGACTTTGGCAGGTATGCAGTTACGGTAAGCGAGAATATCATGTTTGGTGATATTCACAAAAAGTACGATCCGGATGAAGTCGAGCGTTCCGCCGAACAGGCGAACGCCACCGAATACATAAAGGCACTTCCTTGCGGTTTTGATACACCTCTTATGCGAATATTTGAGAAAAATGGCATAGAGCTGTCAGGCGGTCAGTGGCAGAAGCTGGGAATCGCACGTGCCTTTTATGCCGAGTCCGACATACTGATTCTGGATGAGCCGACAGCGGCACTTGATCCGATAGCTGAGAAGAATGTCTTTGATCAGTTTGACCGTCTGCGTGAAAACAAAATGACGATATTCGTCTCGCACAGGCTTTCCTCTGCTACGGGGGCTGATATCATCGTTGTACTCGAGGATGGGTGTGTGATCGAGACGGGTACGCATCATGAGCTTATGGAGCGAGGCGGAAAATACCATGAACTCTTCACCGTGCAGGCAGAGAGATATATCAAGGGTGCGGAAAGGGAAGACTGTGAGCCGCGGCGTTTCCCGGGACACTTCGGAGAACATCATCTACACCGCCGATCTTAAAGACAAGGAAAGACATATTATGAACGGAATAAAAGAACTGTATAAAAAGTATAAGGAAATTATCGGATATCTCTTTTGGGGAGTTATGACTACACTTGTCAGCTGGGGGACGTTTGCTGTATTTTCTTTGCTGTTTGGTGCGGCAATACAGGATGCCGTGATAGTCAGCTCAGTATCCAATGCCCTCTCTATAGTGTGTGCGGTGTCGTTTGCTTACGTCACAAACAAACTGTGGGTGTTCGCAAGCAAGAGCTGGAGCAGAAGCGTCGTGTTACCCGAGCTTGCAAAATTCCTGTCGGCACGTCTTGTTACTGCGGTTTTGGAGATGGTGGGGGTACCGCTGCTTGTGGCACTCGGACTTGACGGAGCTGTGCTCGGCATTGACGGAATGATAGCCAAAGCGATCATCAGTGTACTTGTGGTTATACTTAATTATGTATTCAGCAAACTGTTTGTTTTTAAAAAGGAAAAATAAATACGCCTGCAATGACAGATACTGCGTATATATTCTCACAAAGGAGCAAAGGATCGACTGTGGACAGATTTAACTTAAAAAGCACATATTCACCTACCGGTGACCAACCGCAGGCTATAGCCAGGCTGACCGCGGGAGTAGAGGCAGGACTGAAGAAGCAGACCTTGCTCGGTGTTACGGGTTCAGGTAAGACCTTCACAATGGCGAATATTATTGCTAATGTAAATAAGCCAACCCTCGTTCTCGCTCACAATAAAACACTCGCCGCACAGCTCTGTACTGAGTTTCGTGAGTTTTTCCCCGATAATGCGGTAGAATATTTCGTTTCCTACTACGATTACTATCAGCCTGAAGCGTATATCCCGGGAAAGGATATGTATATCGAGAAGGATGCGATGATAAACGATGAGATAGACAAGCTTCGCCACAGTGCGACATCTTATCTTTTCGAGAGACGTGATGTAATTATCGTTGCGAGTGTTTCTTGTATATATTCGCTCGGTGATCCCGCTGAGTACAAGTCTCTGCTTTGTGACTTGCGTCCGGGGATGTGCATCGAGCGTGATGAGGTTATCAGGCGGCTTATTTCCATCGGATATGAGCGTAATGACATATCTCTTGTACGTGACAAATTCCGCGTGCGTGGGGATGTCATTGAGGTAATGCCCGCGAGAACGAGCGAGGCAGCTGTCCGTATTGATTTTTTCGGAGATGAGATAGACAGGATCAGTGAGATAAACACTCTCACCGGAGAGGTGTTGCGGGAACTTTCCTATGTCGGGATATTTCCTGCTACACACTACGCTGTCTCGGATGAAAACCGCGAGAGAGCAATAGCTGAAATTGAACGCGAGCTTGAGCAGAGAGTGGAGTATTTCAAAAGTCAGAATAAACATATCGAAGCTCAGAGAATAGAGGAGAGGACAAAGTACGATATCGAGATGCTTCGGGAGGTGGGCTTTTGCTCGGGGGTAGAGAATTATTCCCGTGTGCTTGCCGGCAGAGCTCCCGGGTCAACTCCGCACACACTGCTCGATTATTTCCCTGATGATTTTTTGTTGTTTGTTGACGAGTCTCATGTTACCCTTCCTCAGGTGCGGGGAATGAGCGGAGGCGATACAGCCAGAAAGAAAAATCTCGTTGATTACGGATTTCGACTTCCGTCTGCGTATGACAACAGACCTCTGTATTTTGAGGAGTTTGAGAAAAAGATCAATCAGGCGATATATGTCAGTGCTACCCCCGGACCTTACGAAAAAGAGCATTCCGAGCAGGTGGCAGAGCAGATCATACGCCCGACCGGACTCGTCGATCCCGAGATAGAGATACGCCCTGTGGCTACCCAGATAGACGATCTTATGGGAGAGATAAAAAAGACGGTAGCTATGGGCGAGCGTGTGCTTGTTACCACGCTGCCAAAGAAAATGGCGGAGGACCTTTCGGAGTTTTTGGAGAATAACGGTATAAAGGTAAAATACATCCACCATACCATAGATACTCTTGAGCGAATGGAGATAATACGTGACCTGCGTCTCGGAGTATTCGATGTCCTCGTCGGAATAAATCTGCTCCGAGAGGGACTTGATATTCCCGAGGTGTCGCTTGTATGCATACTTGATGCGGACAAGGAGGGATTGCTTCGGTCCGAGACTTCCATTGTGCAGACGGTCGGACGTGCGGCACGTAATGCACACGGCAGAGTCATTCTCTATGCGGATGTTATGACACGTTCGATCAATGCGGCGGTAGCGGAGACTAACCGCCGACGCAAGATACAGCTTGAGTATAATGAAAAGCACGGCATCATTCCGCAAACTGTCGTAAAGGATATTCGCGATATTATCGACATTTCTTCGAAGAATCCCAAGGGCGACAAAAAGCAGAAAAAGCTCTCGCCAAAGGACAAGGACAAGCTCATAGAGCAGCTGTCAGCTGAGATGCGTTCCGCCGCTTCCAAGCTCGAATTTGAAAAGGCTGCATTCCTCAGAGACAAGATAAAAGAGCTCAGGCAGACGAAATAAGCATAATAATTACCAATATTGAAAGGAACACATAACATGAAAAAAGCATTGCTCTTATTGTCCATTATGATGTTTTTTGTTGCGTTTATCTCCCTTTCGGCTGTCGAAGCATCAGCCGCTTCATACGGGGATCTGACATATACGCTAAGCGACGGTAAGGTTGCTGTCACGGATTGCAATACTTCGGCAGTGAGTGTAGAAATACCGGCAACGATTGATGAATGTCCCGTGACAAGTATAGGCAGCAATGCGTTCTACGGATGTACGAGTCTTATCAGTGTGACAATACCGGATAGTGTTACTGTGATCGATAAGCGTGCGTTTTATAATTGTAAGAGCCTTGTGAGTATCAAAATACCCGAGAGCGTGACAAGTATCGGCAATTATGCGTTTCAAAATTGCACGAGTCTTGTAAATATATCTATTCCGGAGAGCGTATCAAGTATCGGGGACTATACATTTTATAATTGCACGGGTATTATGAGTATAAGTATCCATGAAAAAGTGACGAGTATCGGTAATAATGCATTCTCAAGCTGCAAGAGCCTTGGCAGTGTGTCTGTTCCCGACAGTGTATCGTCTATCGGAAACAATGCGTTTTCGTCCTGTACGGGTCTTGTTAGTATAAGCATAGGATGCGGTGTGACAAGTATAGGCAATTATGCCTTTTCCGGATGTACGGGCCTGGAAAACATATATTTTAATGCGACCGATATGAGCGATCTGCCGGCGTCCAACTACGTTTTTTACAAAGCGGGTCAAAGCGGAGAAGGGATTGTTGTAAGATTCGGGAAAAATGTTACAAGGATCCCATCCTACTTGATGCATCCTTACAGCAACTCTTCATATTCACCTAAAATAACCGAGGTCGTTTTTGAATCGGGGAGCCTTTGCGAGAGCATCGGAAATTTTGCTTTTCGCAGCTGTATTGATCTCAAGAGTATAGATATCCCTCAGAGTGTGGCGAGTATCGGCAATTTTGTGTTTGCCGGATGTACCGCTCTTGAGGAGATCATCCTTCCTGTTAAGCTCGAGAGTATCGGTAATTCCGCATTTGCAGGCTGTACGGCTATTACGGATATGATCATTCCCGATAATCTGACAGGTATCTCTGTTTCTGCCTTTTCGGGGTGCACCGGACTTGAAAACCTGACTATCGGTAATGGTGTTACAAGTATCGGAAATTCGGCGTTTTATAATTGCACGAGTCTGCAGAGCGTATCTGTTCCTGACGGTGTACAAAGCATGGGCAATTCGGCCTTTTCCGGATGTACAGCTTTAAAAAGTATTTACTTTAATGCGGTTGATATGAGTGATCTTGCCGCATCTAATTATGTGTTTAACTATGCCGGACAAGAGGGTGACGGCATCAGGGTGACTATCGGTAAAGATGTCAAGAAAATTCCGGCATATCTGTTCTGCCCATACAGCAGCTCATCATATCTCCCCAAAATTACCGAGGTTAAATTTGAAGAAGACAGCGTATGTGTCAGCATAGGTGCATATTCGTTTTTCGGCTCTTCGGACCTTGCAGGTATAACAATTCCCGATATCGTGACAAGTATCGGCGAATACGCATTTTCGGGATGCAACGGACTTGTACAACTAACTATTCCGGATGGAGTGGCAAGCATCGGCAATTACGCATTCAATAATTGCAAGAATCTTGAAATTATTAATTTCAATGCTGTAAATATGGATGACCTTTCTTCATCCAACTGCGTTTTTGCCTATGCCGGTCAAAGCGGAGATGGCATTGAGGTGACTTTCGGAAGCGGCGTTCGGAATGTTCCCGCATATCTGTTTTATCCCCATAGCACATCATCATATCTGCCTAAGATAACTTGTGTCGAGTTTGAAGAAGGCAGCAGCTGCGAGAGTATAGGAGCTTGTGCATTTGATAATTGCGACGGACTTACAGGTATAATTCTCCCATCAAGCTTGAAATATATCGGTGGTGCTGCTTTTGAAAAATGCGATTCTTTGACAGAGGTAACTATTCCCGAAAATGTTAAAACGATCGGCACCTCAGCCTTCTATTTGTGCACTAAGCTTGCGGCGGTTAATATGAGCGACGGAGTTGAGGAGATAGGCGGCGGAGCATTTAAAAACTGCGACAGCCTTGTAAGCATTGATCTGCCTGATACTGTAACGACCATAGGCGGGTCTGCTTTTTATGACTGCGATGCTCTTGCGAGCATTGATATTCCTGAGGGGATCACGAGTCTTGGATACGGTGTTTTTTATAGCTGTGCCGCACTTGAGAGTATCAGCTTGCCGTCGAGCATTGAAAGCATCGGAGAGGCATGCTTTAGGCATTGTGAGCGGCTTGAGAAAGTATACATCAGCGATATTGAAGCATGGCTGAATATTAGTTTTCACAATTCTGACGGACATCCGATGCAGTATGCACAGAAGCTGTATCTGAACGGAGAAGAACTAAAACATGTTGTTATTCCCGAGAGTGTAACCGAGATACAGTTGAGAGCTTTTTATAACTGTGCATCTATCGAGACGCTTACTCTCCATAGCGGTGTTACGTCTATCGGTGGGTATGCTTTTTACGGCTGCAGTGCACTGTCGGATATCAATATCCCGGATAGTGTGGTCAGCATAGGCGTGGAGGCGTTTTTCGGATGTACCAGCCTCGGTTACAATGCTTACGGCAGTTGCTTCTATCTCGGCAATGAAAACAACCCCTACAGGGTATTGGTGCGTGCATCTGCCACTGCCGTTACTACAGTCAGTATAAATCCGCGGGCGGTGATGATATACGCGGAGGCGTTCCGTGACTGTACGATTCTTGACAGTATCGTTATTCCCGATGGGGTACAGATCGTAGGCTACGGTGCGTTTTGGGGATGCTCGACGCTTGGGAGTGTGGATATTCCGGACAGCGTGACGGAGATCGGTCCTTATGCGTTTGTTGACTGTACGAGTCTCGAGAGTATTTCGATACCTCCGCAGGTCGCGAGTATAGCGTATTCGACCTTTTACGGTTGCACTTCTCTATGCAATATCAGCATAGGATCAGGTGTTACAAAAATAGAGGAGTATGCTTTTCGTAATTGTACAGGACTTGGATGTATTGTTATTCCGTGTAATGTTACACATATCGAGCTTGGTGCGTTTTCAGGGTGCTGCTCTCTTGAGAGCATTACGCTTCCGTTTATAGGACCGAGCTCTGTTATATCTGAGAATGCACCGCTTCGGTATTCCTTTGGGTATATTTTCGGTAAAAACAGCTACAGCGGCGGTGTGCTTACGCAGCAATATTGGTATTCCGAAGATGAAGGATGGTCTGAGGAGGTAGGTTACTATATTCCGTCTAGCCTCAAGCATGTGACCTTGACGGGCACGGATGTTCCTCGGCTTGCTTTTGCCAATTGCAAAAATCTCAGCTCGGTTACATTTTGCGAGGGTGTTAAAGGTTTCGGCAGACAGGCGTTTTATAACTGCTCTCCGACAGTAAACGTATATAAGGATACTGCGGCACACGGCTACGCCGTATCAAACGTCCTGCCGTATAAGATAATAACAGAGGATATCGACGATGACGGCGTTCTATCGAACACCGATATTACACTTATGCTTCGATATTTTGCAGGGTGGGATATAACGGAGAGTGTGAGTGGGTTTGATACGATATCGCTCGACTTTACATGCGACGGCAAGGTTAATAACCGTGATGTTATAGCTTGTATTCGTAAGCTCTCAGATCTGTAACAGAATATAAAAAAGGAGCATTCCGCTGATATGGGATGCTTCTTTTCTGAAAAAATCATTTACATTTAAAAATCAATGTTGTAGAATAATAAAAGTGACAGAAAACGCGTATTCCGCGTGCTTCTCGGAGGTATATATGGCATACGATAAGATAACTGTAAAGGGTGCGAGAGTCCATAATCTCAAGAATATAGATGTTACTATCCCGCGTGACAAGCTTGTTGTGCTCACGGGACTTTCCGGCTCGGGAAAGTCCTCACTCGCGTTTGATACCCTCTATGCGGAGGGGCACAGACGCTTTGTAGAGTCGCTTTCCAGCTATGCGAGGATGTTTCTCGGCCAGATAGACAAGCCGGACGTAGATTCGGTGGACGGACTGTCTCCGGCAGTTGCGATAGATCAGAAAACAACAAGCAGAAATCCCCGCTCTACCGTGGGGACTGTTACAGAGATATACGACTATCTGCGTCTGCTTTACGCACGTATCGGTATACCTCATTGCCCTGTCTGCGGAAAAGAGATAAAGCAGCAGACAGCTGAGAGCATAGTAGACAGCATTCTTGAGCTTGCGTCAGGAACAAAGTTTATGATACTTGCTCCTGTTGTCAAAGCTAAAAAGGGTATGCATGAAAAGGTACTCTCGGATGCAAAAAAGGCAGGCTTTGCAAGAGTCCGCATTGACGGGAATATGTACACCCTCGACGAAGAGATAAAGCTCGACAAAAATCAAAAGCACATAGTCGAGATAGTAATAGACCGCCTTGTTATGAAGGATGGGATAAGAACGCGTATCTCCGACTCTGTGGAAACAGCCCTCAAGCAGGCAGACGGAGCGGTAGCCGTGCTTATACTATCCTCTGACGGAGGGGAAGATGAACTTCGCGTCTACAGCGAAAAGTACGCTTGCGAGGAGCACGGCATCAGCTTCGGCGAGCTTGAGCCCAGACTCTTTTCTTTCAACAATCCGGCAGGTGCATGTGAGGTGTGTGCGGGACTGGGGGAGCTGAGGCACATATCAGTGTCAAAGGTCATCCCGGACAAGAGCCTGTCTCTTTCAGAGGGAGCTGTTAATGTAAACGGCTTTAAGACGATCGAGGAGGAAAGCTGGATGGGACCGCTGATATTAGCTGCGGGACAAAAACACGGCTTTGATCTTGATACTCCTATAGAAAAGTTTTCAAAGGAGGCATACGCTGTTCTTCTTTACGGCAGCGGAAAGGAAAAGTATCATGTTATCCGCTACTATGGAGGCGAGGCACATGAGCAGGTCACGACCTTTGACGGAATAATACCTATCATAGAGAAGCGTATGCAGATGATGGGAAATGAGTATTACGAGGCGTTTGTTGAGGAAACTTCCTGCCACTCGTGCGGCGGCGGACGCCTGAACAAGATGATGCTCGCGGTTACGGTAGGGGGGCTTAATATACATGAGCTGTGCTCGATGTCGGTTGTGGATATACTGTCGTTTGTCGATGCTCTGGATCTGTCTTCCACCCATGCGAAGATAGCCAAAGATATTATCAAGGAGATCCGCTCCAGGTTGAGCTTTCTCTCGAGCGTGGGACTTGAGTATCTTACTCTGGCCAGAAAGGCAGGAACGCTCTCCGGAGGAGAAGCACAGAGAATAAGGCTCGCCACGCAGATCGGCTCATCCCTGGTCGGTGTAATGTACGTACTCGACGAGCCCAGTATAGGTCTGCATCAACGGGACAACGGTAAGCTTATCAAAACACTCAAGAAGCTCCGCGATAACGGAAATACAGTCATTGTAGTCGAGCACGATGAGGAAATGATGCTCGAGTCTGATTATATCGTGGATATCGGTCCGGGTGCCGGTATTCACGGAGGACAGGTCGTTGCCGTAGGCACACCTGCTCAGATAAAGAAAAACCGAGAGTCTGTCACAGGTGCGTATCTTTCCGGCAGAAAGAGCATACCTGTGCCCGAGGTACGCCGTGAAGGAAACGGAAAGTTCCTTGAAATCGTGGGAGCAAGACAAAACAACCTCAAGAATATTGACGTGAAGATCCCGCTCGGGGTGTTTGTTTGTGTGACCGGTGTTTCGGGCTCGGGCAAATCCTCTCTTGTAAACATGATACTGTACAGAACGCTCGCTTCCAAGCTCAACCGTGCGATCACCTACCCGGGAGAACACGACCGTATAGAAGGTATCGAGCATCTTGACAAGGTCATAGCGATAGACCAGAGTCCCATAGGACGCACTCCGAGATCCAACCCTGCCACATATACAGGGCTGTTTGGAGAGATACGTGAGCTTTTTGCAAAGACCAAGGAAGCAAAGGCAAGAGGATACAAGTCGGGACGCTTCTCTTTTAATGTCAAGGGAGGCAGATGCGAGGCGTGCGAGGGGGACGGTCTGAAATGCATCGAGATGCACTTTTTGCCTGATGTATATGTAAAGTGCGATGTATGCCACGGAAAGAGATACAACCTAGACACGCTCGATATTAAATATAAGGGAAAGAACATATCGGATGTACTCGATATGACTGTAGAGGAGGGACTGTCATTCTTTGACGGAATACCTTCAATAGCGAAAAAACTGCAGACTCTCTATGATGTAGGACTCGGCTATGTATCTATAGGACAGTCATCTACTACGCTGTCCGGAGGCGAGGCACAGAGAGTCAAGCTTGCAACAGAACTGTCAAAGAGGAGTACAGGCAGGACTGTCTATATCCTCGATGAGCCGACCACCGGTCTTCATTCGGATGATGTGGCGAAGTTGCTTTTGATGCTTGAGCGGCTGGTTGAGGGAGGAAACACCGTTATCGTCATAGAGCATAACCTCGACGTGATAAAGAACGCCGACTATATCATAGATATGGGTCCTGAGGGAGGCAACGGCGGAGGAGAGGTCGTTGCATGCGGAACTCCGGAAGAAGTCTCCGAGTGCGAAGGCTCGTATACAGGCAAGTATCTCAGTGATATTCTTAAAAAAACCGAGTAAGTATTGTTTGATCGGGGGAGAGAACATGCCTTGTATTCTCAGGCAAAGACTCGAAATCACAGATACGGGTTTCCTGTGCTCGGAGCACCTATCAGCCTGAGTGAGAGTATCACTATGACTGTAAATCCGATAAGTGTGCGGGACAGAGTGCGCGGCTTTTTTGAAGTGAGCGTGATACCGCTTCCCGAGAACGGAGATTCCGTCGATGAACAACCGCAGACAAATGAAGGTGACAGCGGACTTGTAACAGTGGTCGTTACAGCTGTTGTTTGTGTTCTGCTGTTTACATTGGAAGTAGGCACCGCAATAGTTATCAGAAAAAAAGCGATCGTCAAAATAATAGCAGAAAAACATTAAAAGCACCCTGTATATATTTGCAACGTCGAATATGTACAGGGTGCTTTGTAGCACTTTTTGATGTAGATTGCTATTGTTACTGACGATATTATTGATAAAAATACTTTGCACATAGCAAATTATTAGCACTCTATACTGTTGAGTGCTAATAATTAACAGTTTGGACACAATTGCAGATATAATTATTCATATATCAGCGGTATGATTAAATCGCGGGGGCAAGTCAGATAATAAAACCATAAACAAAGAAAAGAGGGAACTTATATGGATGCAAATAACTTCACTCAAAAAAGTATAGAAGCAATAAAGGACATGCAATATATTGCAGCCGAACACGGCAATCAACAGCTCGAGCAGGTGCATCTGCTCTACGCACTTGCATCAAAGGAGGACGGACTGATACCGAGCCTGGTAAAGCAGATCGGCGTGGATGCAGGCAAGCTTGCCGAGGCTGCTCTGACAGCTGTCGGGGCATTACCCAGGATTGCGGGAGCACAGAGCGATCGGATGTATATGTCGCGTGAGTTAGACTCGGTTATAGCCGAGGCTGAGAACTGTGCAAAGAAGATGTCGGACGAGTATGTATCGGTAGAGCATCTTATGCTTGCACTTTTTGAACGTGCGGATATGAGGGTAAAGGAGATATTCCGCAGGCTGTCACTTACAAAGGATGCGTTTTTGCAAGCATTAAAGGCTGTCCGCGGCAACAGAAGCGTGCGGACGGACGATCCGGAGCAGACCTATGATATACTCAAAAAATATGGCACGGATCTTACCGCGAGAGCAAAAGAGCAAAAACTCGACCCTGTCATCGGACGTGATGATGAGATCAGAAATGTCATTCGCATTTTGTCAAGAAAAACAAAAAACAACCCCTGCCTCATAGGTGAGCCGGGTGTCGGAAAGACTGCAATAGCAGAGGGACTTGCGATCAGAATAGCAAAAGGAGACGTCCCGGAGAATCTGCGTGACCGAATGCTGTTTTCTCTTGATATGGGGGCACTGGTCGCGGGAGCTAAGTTCCGCGGAGAATTTGAGGAAAGACTAAAGGCAGTCTTAGAGGAGGTCGCAGGTAGTGAAGGCAGGATCATTCTGTTTATAGACGAGCTGCATACGATCGTAGGTGCGGGAAAGACCGACGGTGCTATGGATGCAGGCAATTTGCTAAAGCCCATGCTGGCACGCGGAGAGCTTCACTGTATAGGTGCTACCACGCTTGACGAATACCGCACATATATAGAGAAGGATGCTGCACTGGAGCGTAGATTTCAGCCGGTGCATGTTTCTGAGCCGACGGTAGAGGATACCATATCCATTCTCAGAGGACTGAAGGAACGCTACGAGGTATTCCACGGAGTCAAGATCCATGATGCCGCTCTTATTGCCTCTGCCACTTTGTCTGACAGATACATTTCTGACAGATTTCTCCCTGACAAGGCAATAGATCTGGTGGATGAGGCGTGTGCACTTATCAAGACAGAGATGAATTCAATGCCCTCCGAGATGGACGAGGTTGCGAGAAAGATCATGCAGCACGAAATAGAGGAGGCAGCTCTCAAAAAGGAAAAGGACAAGCTGTCTATGGAGCATCTTACGCTAATACAGTCGGAGCTTGCCGATATGCGTGCCGCTTTTGCCGAGATGAAGGCAAAATGGGAGATCGAGAGAGCTTCTATTGAAACTGTACAGAAGCTTCGTGAACAGATAGAACAGACTAATGCAGAGATAGAAAAAGCACAAAGCGACTATGACCTCAGCCGTGCGGCAGAGCTCAAATACGGCAAGCTCCCTGAGCTGAAGAAAAAGCTTGAGCAGGAGGAGAAAATGGCAGTAGAAGGCATAGGCGGCAATACTCTGCTTCGCGACAAGGTGGCCGAGGATGAGATCTGCAGAATTATCTCACGATGGACAGGCATTCCCGTTACCAAGATCATGGAGAGCGAGAGGGAGAAGCTGCTCGGACTGCCGGATATCCTGCACAGGAGAGTTATAGGGCAGGAGGAGGCTGTCGAGGGGGTATGCGAGGCGATACTCAGATCCCGTGCAGGGATACGCGATGTACGCCGACCTATAGGCTCGTTTATGTTCTTAGGTCCTACAGGAGTAGGCAAGACCGAGCTTGCACGTGCTCTTGCCGAGGCACTCTTTGATGATGAAAAGAGCATGATTCGCATCGACATGTCCGAATATATGGAAAAACACTCGGTATCGCGTCTTATCGGAGCTCCTCCCGGATATGTCGGTTACGATGAGGGAGGACAGCTTACAGAGGCTGTACGCCGCCGTCCTTATGCGGTAGTTCTCTTTGACGAGGTGGAAAAGGCACACCCTGATGTCTTCAATGTGCTTTTGCAGGTGCTTGATGACGGACATATCACGGACAGTCAGGGAAGAACAGTCGATTTTAAGAACACGATAATTATCCTTACCTCAAACCTGGGCTCTGATATTATTCTCGACGGAATAGACAGCAAAGGCGAGATAAGCAGCGAGGCAAGAGAGGGCGTGAGTGCTCTGCTTCGACGTTCGTTCCGTCCTGAGTTTTTGAACAGACTCGACGAAATTGTTTTCTACAAACCTCTGACAAAAGACAATATTCGCGGTATTATTGAGCTTCTTATTGCGGATCTTGACCGCAGACTGAAGGAAAAACAGCTGAGCATTACCCTTACCGACAGAGCAAAGGAGCATATCATCGACAGAGGCTATGACCCTGTATACGGAGCAAGACCACTCAAAAGGTATATGCAGTCTGCAGTCGAAACACTTGTTGCACGTGAGATCATCTCAGCAGATCCCGATCCGGATACCACGATCAATGTGGACTGTGACGGCGAAAAGCTTTATATAGTGAAATGATGTATCCTCAAATTCATTTTGCACAATGATCCGAGAGAGATAGATCAGCAGAGTGCAATTACGCAGGTTACACAGCAATAAAAAGCAACGCCGAGAGTGACGTTCTGTCGCTCTCGGCGTTGCTTTTTTGTTGTGTTGCGGTTTATCAGTTTGCAAATCTGCTGTCTATGACTACCAGTTCGGCAGTATGGATGCTTATCTGTTTGCCGTTAAAGTCGGCTCTGAGCAGATTGTCTCCCTCGAGCAGTACTATGGGAATGTAAACGTAATGTGCGTTTTCTGTGTTTGCACGGTCGTGTGTTTTGTACAGAGGAGCGGTGAAGTACTGCGTGCTGTTAAGCGTCATTTCGAGATTCGTAATATCAGAGTTTTCATTAGAAAATTTGAGCTTCAGGTATGCTTGCTTTGTTGTTGTACTGTTGACGGTCATGGTGAGTGTGTTTTGGTATTTGTTGTCGCTTGATTGATTTTTGACCGTAACAGTGCCTACAGAGCTTTCCTCGGTCTTGATGACTACCAGGCTGTCAGCGAATGCGTACTCACCGGCTGCACCGTCGAGTATGATGCCTACCTCCATCTCGGATGCGGTAGCTGTGAAGTGAAGCGTCCGCTTGACAGTGCTTTGAGCTTCGTATTTCGGAGTTCCTACGGTCTGATGTACACTTGTGCATGTGCCGCCTGTGGCTCCTTTGTCACGGGCAATGAGGTATGCTGTGGCATTGCTGCTCGTTCTGACAAAAGCGGTAAAGGTGTAGTCTGCTCCTGCTTGCAGACCGCTTACGGTGCAGAGCATTTCGGAGTTACCCTCGAGCTTTGCCGTATATAGACCCTTGGTAGGATATTTACTGTCTACACTAACCTTTCCGGTGACGGTATAGCCGTCGAGCGTTCCTGTCTCAAAGTCGGGATTTTGCAGCTTTCCGCATGTATAAGAACGAAGCTCTTCTATCGGTATGTAGTAGTATTTTTCATCTATTGCACCGCCTGCCTCTTTTAGAATGCTTTCAAAGTTTTGGCGGTATTTGTCGATTACGGATGAGATCTTTATTCTCTCAGGGAGACCTGCGGCTATCATCCACAGTCCCTCATCCAGCCCTTTTTCTGTGAGGTTTGTCAGTATGCCCTCGCCGTTTTGCCAGATGAGCTCGTTTGTCTTTTCGGGTAGAATATCCATACCGCCAATGACTCCGAGCAACGCCAGAGCAATTCCCGTAGTGCTCTCGCAGTCATATCCTGCAAGAGAGCCTATCTTGCAGGTCTTTTCATAATCACCCTCTCCGTACAGAAGATCGAGTATTACAAAAGAGCAGTTGACATTTGTGTTTGTGTTTCTTGTGTCATGAATGTAGTATTTGTTCTCGAGCTCCTTATATGCTGCTCTCCAGTCGTCGGGGTACTTTTCGCGGAGGCTGTATATATAGTCGATAAGCTCGAGAGGATAGGATCCGTCTGCAAAGACTTCTGACGCCTTTTTAATAATAGTGTCAATGTCTTTTTCAAAGTAGCCAAGGGATATCATCGTGCTAAACATTTGAGCCCACAGTACATTGTCGCGGTCTCCTGTGATCTGAGCAAATATCCCCGACAGCTCGCATGCGGTATCAGGCATTCCGGGAGCATTCATTCCTATGGTATCCGAGCCGAGATATGCCTCTGTACAGTAGCTGTACCAGTTTCCGTATTCGGTGTTTCCTGCAAACTGAGGCAGATAGTTATATCTTTTGACAAGGCCGTAAGCACCGACCTTACGCTGACCTCCGCCCATGTCCCAAACGTCATATTTCAGCCAGCCGTCAGAGATGAATTTCTCGGAGACTGTGCGTGCCTGCCTGTACATATCCGATATGATATACTGGTTTACCACGTCCACACTGAAGTCATCGTCAAACCATACCTCATATATGCCTGTGCTCTTGTTTTTTATGAACTTGTCGGTTTGGTTTTTGTATGTGTAATTACCGGCGTATGGGCCGTTGAGGTATTCATACCAGCTGTCCGGCATTCCGACTCGGCATCTGTCAGAGCCTGAAGTCACAAACTCGTATCCGGACAAAAAGCCCGCCAGCTGACCGAGAAAGCCCGCTGTTGTCTTGTCGAGATATTCTTCCTTTGACATGACAAGATATTTGTCCGATGGGTAGGCAGGGTCTGGGGCATTTGGGTCGGGGGACGTAGTATCAACAGCGGATGGATCCTGTGTGACGGGGGATTGCCCATGAGAACCGCAGCCTGTCAGAATAAGTGCCGCGAGCATCAGTGACAGTACACGTTTTAGAGAGATATGCTTTAGCATGAATTGTTCCTCCGTATATGCTGTTTTGATTTTTTCACTATAGGTCAGACCTTATTTGAAAACATGTCTGTAATAGTCTTCTTCAATTATTAGGTGCGAGTAGTTGCGTTTGAGACGAACGAGCTTGTTCATAGAGTCTACGTATTCCTGTTGAGCCTGCTCGCTTGCAAAGCTCACGCCGTTGCCGGGAGTGAATTTCTTGGTCTTTGTATTATAGCTTCCGTATCTTGTGATCCAGTTCCAGGACGGACCGGTTTGGTCACAGTTGAGGATGACTGTATTCGGGGTATCCGAGAGTATATCAGATCCTGAGATAAGCCGTGAGTCATATTCAATACCGAACAGATTGAGCACTGTCGGCAGAATATCTATGGCTGAGCACGGTTCGTCAACTGTGATGGGCTCTTTCATAGAGGTGGAGTATACAGTGAAGAAGTTTCTGTACAGATCAAAGTTTGAAAAGAGATTGTCATCGTTTGGAAGTCCGTACAGCTCGGCGATCTCGCTCTTTTCGAGAGCATACGGATAATGATCCTCTGCGATAACAAATACCGTATTGTCGAGCGTTCCTGCCGCTTTCAGCTTGTCCATAAGCTCAGTCAGCATGTCCTCGACTTCGAGATTGCATGCGATATAAGCACGTACATTCTCTGAGTATTGGGTAAGGGACTCAACTCTGATCCTGTGCTTTTGCGACATGGAATTACCTGCAAAGGTGTATAGAGCATGTCCGCTGACAGTCATGTAATAAGTGTGAAACGGCTCGGAGCGGATGTAGTCATCAGAGGTGACAAGTGCCATTTCATAGTCTGATCTGGGCCATGCACTTGTCGGCAGCTCCAGTCCGTTTCCTATAGCTATCCATTCATATCCGAAGTTTGGATGAGACTTGTTTCTCGTATAATAGGTGTGGGAATGGTTGTGGTAAGCGGTGGTTTTATAGTTGAGTGCTGAGAGCTGATTTCCGAGGACAAACGGCTGATAGGTGTCTGCACTCATCTCCAAGACCTTTGCACTGTCATAGAAATTTCCTGTGAGTACCGCATACTCTCCGGTTGCCGTTGAGCCTCCCCACAGTGAGTTGTAGAAGTTTGTGAATACAAATCCCTCTGTAGCCATCTTGTATAGGGTAGGAGTCAGCTCGGGGATGATTGCTTTGTGAGAGAAACCCTCGAGGGTAATGAAAATGAGGTTTTTACCTTTGAAATATCCGGTATATTTGTTTTGTTTTGTTCCCTCCAGCTGAGAGAAATAACTGTGCATGCTCTTGATGGTGCTGTTCTTTTCGGATGAGATAAGAGAGTCAAAGTCAATATCCATGATATTGTAACCGTATTCCACAGGAGCCTGAGGTGTCTCATCTTGCTCGGTTTCGTTGGACTCGTCTCCGAGCAGTACATCAGGCAGCTGATTTATAGGAGGAACAGTGTCGTCTGTCACCGATTCTCCTCCGAGATCTCCGAATAACAGCTGTTTTATATCTAGACGTGTCTCCGCTATCAGTCCGAAACTTTTGACAGCATAAGGGGCGTTGAATATTTCTGTATAATATGTCTTGTCACCGTAGTCCTCATCGTCAAGGTTGATGATCGCACTTACGCTAAAGTGGCAGAGAAGTGCAACGCACAGCAATACAATTCCGTTTGCCGGCCTGATATAAGAGGACGGCATTCTTTTTGCTGCAAACAGAAAATACAAGACTGTCGGGAGGATAAAGAGCAGTATCCAATACCACCCAGATGCCATTGTCGCCAGTATCTCACGGTAGAACTGAGCAACTCCGCCTGCCATATCAAGGGTGGACCATTTAAAGAAATCACCGAAAAAGCTGAAATATAGATACTGCACTACAAACAGCACGGTGAACACAGCCGTGCATATTCCGATGAGTACCGCTGTCAGCGGACGGATGACATGTCTGTTTTCGGAGAGCTTTGCTACACCGCAGGCAAACAAACGGCAAAAAAGCGTGATCAGCAGACCCGCTGATACGGAAAACAGAAATAGATATACTAGTTCCTTGAAGCTGATACTGCCAAAGAGCGAAATCTTCAGAAGGAACTCGGATATTATCAAAAACAAAGGCAAAAATAACAGTGACAAAAAGGACTCAAGTGTGTTTTTTTGTTTGCTTTTGCTGTAGTTTTTGTATTGCCTGCCTTTTTTGTATGCTGTGTTATTCATCTCATACATTCCTTTACATGAGAGCAAGATCAAAATGATCCTCGCTTGAAGTTTATTACAAATTATTATAGTATTATATTATTATAGCATTATGCGTTGGTTTTTTCAACCTATATTATGCTTTGTTTACAAAAAATAACGAAATATGCACCCACGCTGCCGCAAGATATTGAAATAACTGTGCACTCGTGCTATAATGTAGGAAATAATAACAAATAATTGCATGTCATACATTGACTATCGGTGAGATATGAATTTTGATTTTAAGAAAAAGGATACGTGTCTGCTCGTAGGCTCGGCTGACTATTATGCTGACAGAGTGACCGAGCTTGACAGAATGTATATCGTGGCTCTGGACGGAGGCTACCGCCATCTGCAGGAGCATTCTATCACTCCTGATGCTGTAGTCGGAGATTTTGACTCGCTCGGGTATATTCCCGAGGGCAGAGAGATCACCGTGCTTCCTACTGTAAAGGATGATACAGACGCTTTCTATGCGGCAAAACAGGCTTTGTGGCAGGGGTGCAGGAGCTTTTATCTGGTCGGATGTACGGGAGGAGAGCGTCCCGAGCATACGGTAGCTAACATATCTCTGATGCTGTATCTTTCCCGGCACGGTGCCGAGCGAGTCATGATGGAAGGAGAGCGGCAGATGTATCGGGTGATCTCTGCTCCGTGCAGGCTTGAGTTTTTCGGGGAACGTGGGAATTTTTCCGTATTCAGTCTGAGCGAGAGGACATTCGGGCTGACGCTCTGTGGATTTGAGTATGAGACCGAACGTGTGACTCTGTGTTCCGATATACCTCTTGGAGTATCGAACCGATTTAAGGAAGACAAATGCACCCTTGAGGCAGAGAAAGGAGATTTGCTTTTGATATGGGACAAATGATGAAAAAATACGATGATCTGACAGAAACATGCATCTCGTCCGAAGAAATATTTAAAGGGGTCGTTGTCCACCTATACAAGGATCGCGTCAGACTTGCAAACGGGGAAGAAAGTGTACGCGAGGTGTTACGTGACTGCCGTGCAGTGTGCGTTATACCGATAGATTCGGATGGGAATGTGACGGTTGTGAAACAGTATAGATATGCCCACTCGAAGGTTCTGACAGAGATACCTGCAGGAAAGCTTGACGCGGGTGAGGACTATTTGCAGGCGGCAAAGAGAGAACTCTTTGAGGAAACGGGAATTACCGCAGGGAAGTATATATTTCTCGGGGAGATATACACTACTCCCGCCTTTGTGGATGAGGTGATATATATGTACCTCGCTACTGAGCTTACAGAGAGCGGGGAGCAGCACCTTGACCGTGATGAGTTTTTAAATGTGGAAAAAATACCGCTCGATACTCTGGTGGATATGACGCTTAGCGGTCAGATCCGAGATGCCAAGACCCAGGCAGCTGTGCTAAAGGCAGCTGCCATCAGAGACAGAGGGGAAATATAAAGGAAAAAAGCATCGACAGAAATGCATTTTCGGCATTCGGTCGATGCTTTCGTTTTTATATTGATTGGCGATTTTACATGTTGCTTTTTTATACGCATCTGCTGTGTCTGTGAGATTGAGCTGCAAAGCGATGAGAATTGACAGAGAAGATCGCCTGTTATTTGTTTTGCTTGAAGTACTGATAGAGATAGCAGGGTATCATACCGTTGTAGAGCTTCTTTACCTTGTCGGCACGCTTTCCGTATGAACGCTCAAAGCCGTCAGCGGAGCTTAGGATGTATACCTGCCACGGAGACATGGCACGGAAGGTATGCCCGATATCAGAGTATAGCTGTGTGACTTGCTCATGTGTCATGAGCCTCTCACCGTAGGGTGGGTTTGTCACGATCGTTCCGCGGATGTCCTGCGGTTTTTTTATATTTCTCGCGTCGTATCTGAATACATGAACACACTCATCCACCCCTGCACGGCGTGCGTTTGCACAGGCGATTTTGATACAGTTTTCATCAATGTCAGAGGCATAAGCGGTAAAGGAGCTTTTTGTTATCCTTTGTCTGGCGGCTTCTCGTTCGTCTGCCCATACCCGAGCGGGGATTTGAGCAAATGCCTCGGAGGAAAACGATCGGTTCAGTCCGGGTGCAATGTTGTTCATTATCATTGCGGCTTCAATAGCAATAGTGCCCGATCCGGCAAACGGATCCCAGAGCAGTACGTTTTCTCTCGGCCTTGAGGTAAGTACCATTGCAGCCGCAAGCGTTTCACGCAGAGGTGCGGCATTTGCTTCGGTGCGGTATCCGCGTTTGTGAAGGGGCATGCCGCTGGTTTCTATCATGACAGAGGCGGTGTCTTTGAGTATAAAAAACTCAATTTGGAACTTGACGGCATCTTCTGCAAACCACATAATGCCGTATTCTTCCTCCAGACGCTGTGCGACCGCTTTTTTTATGATCTTTTGGCAGTCCGGAACAGAAAAAAGCTTGCTTTTTATACAATGTCCCTTGACGGGGAAGGCATCATTTTTGCCTATCCAGTGTTCCCACGGTATTGATTTTGTACCGTCAAAGAGCTCTCCGAAGTTTTCAGCACGGAATTTGCCCAGCTGAATATAGAGACGCTCGGCGAGTCTGAGGTTTATATTGCATCTCGCTATACCCTCTATGTCGGCAAGAAAGCTGACCCTGCCGTCTATAGTTTCGGTTTTTTTGTAACCCAGTGCTTCTATTTCTTCTCCGAGCTGTTTTTCCAGCCCGAACAGACATGTTGCTGTAAGTGTAAGCATCACCGTCTCCTGTAATTATCAAAAAAACAGCCCCAATTCCTCTTTGGACTTTGGCTCTGTTATAAATTTTGTTGCGTTGAAGTGTGCCTCTAAAAAAAGCTCCCTGTCGGACTCACGCAGAGTACGGGAGGTGTCAAGTGTCAAAATATCGAAGTTCGGGGGGCGGGAAGTGATGTTGTGGCAGTCAGAGCTGAACAGAACCCGATTGCCCTGACGGATGAGCTTGTGTGCCAGATGCCTTCCGCGGAAGGTAGACAGAGAGCTGATGTTTATCTGAAACACAACATCGGGCAGCTCTGCAAGGACATTATAGTCTTCCTTTTTATACAGGCTGTATCTGTCAATGTGGGCTATGATCGGGATGTAGAAGTCTTTGTTGCAGATCTGAAAGATCTCTTTTGACAGAGCATGAGAGAACGACCCTACGGGAAGCTCAAGCAGAAGAGCCCGTGTGTCCCTCAGAGCAAGAGCCGACAGGTCAAGTTCGCTTATTCCGTAGTCTACCCGGATCTCCGCTCCGAGCTTTATCTCGGGCAGGGGAGCTTTTGTTGTTTGCAGCTTGGTATAGGCTCTGTCTCTTCTGAGAAGAAAGCTGTCTATGCTCTCCATGCTTGGGATAAAGTGCGGGGTTGCGTATACTGTGTGTATGCCCTGACCGAGGAGCATGACAAGCATGCTTTCGCCGATACTGTCATTTTTTGCTCCGTCGTCCATGAAAGGCAGTATATGCGAATGAAAATCTACAAGATGCATGTCTGTCATTTGTTCAGTCTTCAGAGTAATTCAAAGCTGCATTGATGTATCTGGCATTCTTCTTTGCATAAACTCTGTCTGCACGTCTGCTTCTTGAATTGACATCTGTCATGATAATTCCGCAGATATTGCTGCCGAGAGCTACGATTCTGTCTATCATTTTCTGAATGTCTCTGTATTTTGACTGACGCTCACGTACTACTATTACGGTGTTTTTTACATGAGCATAGAGAGAAAGAGTATCCGATACAGCAGATATCGGAGGTGCGTCTATGAAGATGTAATCGTACTGTTCGGACATTGTGCTGAGCAAACTACGCATTCTGTCAGAACCGAGAAGCTCAGATGGATTCGGAGGTATAGGACCTGCAGGGAGCAGATCCAGGTTGAGAGTGACGCCCTTGAGTATTGCAGCTTCGGCAGAGTCACTTATACCGCTCAGTATTTTTGAGAGGCCGTTTACATTCTGAGCACGGAAGATCCTGTGCTGAGATGAGTTTCTCATGTCTGCATCTATCAGCAGGACCCTGGCACCTGTCTGTGCCATGGACGAGGCAACATTCGCTATGGATATGCTCTTTCCCGCATTCGGCTCGTAGCTGGTGAAAAGGACGCTGTGAGAGCTGGCAAGGGTGAACAGCAGATTGGTTCTTATCGTTTTGTATGCCTCTTGTATCTGAAATGCGTTTTCTTGCAGACTGTCAGAATGGTTCTTTTTGTTTTTTAACATCTTTTTCATCATTGTCAGGCTCTCCTCGTTCTGTAAGGGGTGTCGTTCTTTATGCTGGGGATCTCTCCTATAACAGGGTATCCGCATATCTCAGAAACATCATCTGTGACCTTCACCGTATCATCGAGAAGGTTGTAAGCTATGATTCCAATACAGCATATAAAAAGGCCGAGGAATGAAAACAGCAGAATATTTATCTTTACATTAGGCGATGACGGGATGTCGGGGACCAGAATATTGTCTCCTTCGACCGAGTTTACGGTGAGGGTGTTCATCGTCTCGCGTAAGACCACCTCTGCAGTCTCAACTATAGCATAGCACACATCTACAGAAAGCTGAGGGTCTACTGAGGACGCCTTGATCTGGAGCACCTCTGTAGCATTGACGGATGACATCTTGAGCATGTCGCCGATCTTGCGTGCAGAAAGAGGTTCTACAGAGCCGCTTGTTACAGCATAGCTTGTCTCATTGACCTTTGCGGCTACTCTCTCCAGAAATGATGTGTTTTTGAATATAGCTATATATGTGTCGGTAAGCATTCTCGATGCCGTAATATCGCTTGTGCTCTTGATCTGAGAGCCTGAACCTTCCGGGTTCTCCTGATCGAGCGTGGAGCGGTTGTCTACGATTATTGACACGACAGCTGTGTATTTCGGCGTTACAAAAAAGCAACTGACCACAAGAGCCAAAATGCCGCAGATAAGCGTAACTGCCAGAATAATTACCCACTTTCTCATCAAGAGAGTGATCATTTTTTTGATGCTGAGAGTGTTTATCTGTTGATCCATATCTTTTCCTTTTCACACATTTAATCATTCACAGTTGTAAAAACAGCATGGTTTTCCATCATGCTACCAATATATTATACCCTATACAAGCGTTATATGTCAATAGGAAGAGTGTTTGTTTTGCAGTATTGGACGAAAAAATGCCCCCAGGCAAAAACTTATTAACGGTTTTTAGCAATTTTCGGCGGAAAAGAAGTGTGAACGTGATTGACAAAGCGTATTTACGGTGATAAAATAAAAAGATAAGAAATACAACCGAAAGAGCGAAGGAGGGAGAGTATGTCACAGGACGGATACGACAGCTTTTGGGATATAGAAAAGCTCGTACCCAAGAGAAAAAAGCAAAGACGGGTGAATTTTGACGTTACGGCGGTAGAGTTGACAGACTCATCCTCTGCCGGAGTCAATGACGAGGACAAGAGTGAGCAAATGACCGCACACGGACCGGAGCCTATCGCGTCAGGACAAACAGCAGTGCTGCATACTTTGTGCGAATATTCCCCCGACAATGCTTTTATCAGCAGAGTAAGAGTGTGCAAAAGAAGCGAGCCTGTGCGTTATCATGAGGATTTTGAGCGTACTATGCACAAGTATATGCAGCTGACGGTAAAGACCGCAGAGCGTGTACCGTTTTTCTCTTATGTTCCGAGATACGCACAGCTGTCCGCGGCAAGGCTGTCGTGGTATTTATACTGGAGATCGGGATGCAGACGCAGAGAGTATATGCAGACTGACTATTCTTACGTTCTTTTGTATGTGTTTGAGCTTTTGAATTTTGACAATCCTCAATACCCGCAAAAGATGATAGAGGAGCTGTGTTCTCTTTGGCGTGCGTACAGAGGCGAATACCCGCAGCTTGACAGATGTATGCCCTCATGGGTGTGTGACTATTGCCTTGTGCATGAGGTGGATCTTCCTTACGGGATATTAGAGGATTTTTTGGATGATGTACTCAAGTATGCAACTCTGCGTGAGTTTTTTCTCGGAGTGAACGCCGACGGAGAGGACGCCCGTATGCGAACAGTAGTGAGAGAAGCATCGGGGTACAACTACAGAAAAAGCAAGTATTATACCCCGGAGAACAAGGAACTTTTTGACAGACACATTCTGTCCGCCGCGGCGAGAGGGATAGGACAGAGCTCTGAGGAGATTTGCCGTGATGTCAACAGCAAAACCTACTCCGGACTGAGAAGGGATGCCTATGCGGGGGCTCTTTGTACATCGAGTGCGAAGCGTGTTCTGTGCATAGAGTATCTTCCTGTATACCGCTCGGGAGAACTGAGGATAGAGGCGACTTTAGCTGTGAAATATGCAGAAAACAAGCTCAGGGCTGTTTTGGGCATACGCTCCAGACTGAACACCGTCGGACTTGCGGATAACGTGAAAGCCGCCATTGACGGTTATTTTTGGGAAGCTTTCGGCAGCTCGCCCTCAGGAGAAGGATACTCGACAGCGAGATCGGACGATAGTGCCGAATACATGGCATACTATGACAGTCCGTCACAGGGACTGCAAATATCCCGTGCATCCGATATAGAGGCACGCTCTTGGGAAACGGCAGAGCTGATGGGAGATAAATTTTCTTCGGATGAGTCGGATCTTTTGGAGCTTGAAGATGTTCAGAAACTCATAGAGCCGGCTGAGAAAAAGCCGAATGCGAAAGAACTTGCGTTTGATTTTGCCTGTGAGTCTGTTATGGGCGGTATGACTTTTGAGAATGCCCCGGATGCAGGCGGACAGCTATCCCGGGTGATCTCAGAAATGGACGGACTGTGTCGGGAGGTGCTTTGCCTGATAGCACAAAAACGCCCGAAGGATGCCGCATCCAGGGCTGTTATGGGCGGCAGGTTTATTTCGGATGTGTGCGAACAGATAAATGAATCGGCACTCGAGGTGTTCGGAGATGTAATTATTGAAAACGACTCGGGAGCGTATTATGTACTTGAGGATTATGAGAGCGAGGTAAAGAAATGCCTGAGAATATGAGAGCACAGACTACACACAAAATACCGAGGAGGATACTGAATTCCATCCTTACGTCACTTTCGAGCGGCGTCGTTCCCAGGACAGGAGCTCCGTATATTGCAATAGGACGGCAAAAGGAGATCGGTGCACTTGTGTCGGACCTCGGAATAGTGTCAGAGGGCGGCAGTTCGATGCGTTTTATTATCGGCAGATACGGCAGCGGCAAGAGCTTTCTTTTGCAGTTGATACGCGGTTATGCGGCGGAGCAGGGGTTTGTGTGCATGGATGCGGATCTGTCTCCTGAGAGACGTTTGTACGGTTCCGGAGGAAGCGGGCTTTCCACATATCGGGAACTGATCAAAAACATGTGCACAAAGATGATGCCCGATGGAGGGGCGTTGCAGTCTCTTGTAGAGCGTCAGCTGTCTATGGCAAGAGCCGAGGCACTAGAGAGAGGTGTTTTGGATGATGGAGAAGAGTACGTTCGTGCCGTCTCCGATATTATCCGCGGACAGCTCAGAGATCTGAGGCTGTCTGTGGGAGGATTTGATTTTTGCGAGGTGCTTACCCACTATCTTGGCGGACTTATGCTCGGGCAGGATGAAGTGTGTGCCGCATGCCTGAGATGGCTTCGCGGTGAGTATTCGACCAAAACAGAGGCAAAGCGTGCACTTGGTTTTTCAGTAAGTTCCATACCCGATGATGACAATTGGTACGATTTTATAAAGCTGTGGGCAGTATATGTCAGAAGCTGCGGCTACAAGGGACTGGTGGTCATGCTCGATGAGTGTGTGAATTTGTACAAGATAACCAACCGCATTTCCAGAGAAAACAATTATGAAAAGATACTCTCTATGTTCAACGATACCCTTTCTGCCGGGGCAGAAGGACTGATGATGCTGTTTTGCGGTACTCCCCAGTTTCTTGAGGACGGCAGACGGGGGCTGTTCGGATATGAGGCATTGAGATCGCGTCTGTGTGACAGCCGCTTCGCTACAGGGGAATTTTCGAGTGTAAACGGTCCGGTCATACGTCTGCGTAGGCTCTCTGACGATGAGCTGTTTGCACTTTTGCTGAGGGTAAGCGGTCTGTACCGTCAGCTTTATCCGCAGGTGCCGGCTGTTGAAAATGAAAGTCTTGAGTTGTTTTACAAAGTTTGCAACAGCCGTGCCGGAGCAAATGAGCTGATGACTCCGAGGGAGCTGATACGTGACTTTTTGTTTGTGCTGGACGAGATGCGGGAGCAAACATCCCTGAGTATGGAGCAGATACTGGGGCGGGTTGCAAACACGGCGTATGCACCGAACGAAAATGCAGAGACTGACGGGGATGTCATACCCGCACAGCCGCAAAGACCGCGAGGTGTGCCGTCTCCCGAGGATATAGAGATATGAGGAGTCTGCAATGAGCGGGGAAGAAAGTGTATTCGGGAGGTTTCCCGAGTTTATAAAAGAATATATATTCACGCACGGATGGCAGGAGCTCAGACAGGTGCAGGTCGAGGCGGCAAGAGTCATATTTGACACTGAGGATAACCTGCTTCTTACATCGGCGACAGCTTCGGGAAAGACAGAGGCTGCGTTTTTTCCTGTTTTGTCTGATGTGTATTTAAATCCGCCTCAGAGCATCGCTGTGCTTTATATAGCACCGCTCAAGTCTCTCATAAACGACCAGTTCGGGCGTATGGAGGAGCTTTTATCTGAGGCAGGTATAGCTGTGTATCACTGGCACGGGGATGTCGGTGCCTCGCATAAGGAAAAAATGCTCAAGCACCCGGGCGGCATACTGCAGATAACGCCGGAGTCGCTTGAGAGCATGCTTATCAATCGCTCAAATGATATCCCCAGGCTGTTTTCTGACTTGAGGTTTGTGATAGTGGATGAGATCCACACCTTGACAGGGAATGACAGGGGAAATCAAATAATCTGCCAGTTGTGCCGCATAGCCGACAAGATAGGATACCACCCGCGGCGAATAGGTCTGAGTGCAACCGTGGGGTCGGCTGAACTCGCGGCAGAGTGGCTGGGAGCAGGCAGCGGCAGACGTACCGTATGTCCTCAGCTGCCACGAGAGAGGATCAGATGGAGACTTGGGCTCGAGCACTTTTTTGCTACAGACAGGTCGGCTGTCCGTTCTCATGCACTCAAGAGTGCCGCGGAAAAGGAAAACAGACCGACGGACACGGATCCTGTTCAGACAGAGAATACCTTGTCTGAACAGAAACACAAAGCTGAGCACGAACAGATGTATCCCGACGGCAGTGAGGATGACGGCAGGGTGATGCTGGACGCAGGGTACGAGTATCTATATGACTGTGTTTACGGCAGACGTGCACTTGTATTTTCCAATTCACGAGAGCAGACCGAGTATGTTACTGCGACCATGCGTCAGATATGCAGGGCACGCGGGGATGAGGATGTGTTTTATATCCATCACGGAAACATCAGTGCCGCACTCAGAGAGGAAGCTGAGCTTACCATGAAGCGTGACGATGTGGCGGCGGTC
>JAZNOK010000049.1:0-20764 GCA_045580775.1 Eubacteriales bacterium | reverse complement strand
CCCTCGTTCAATATGAGCTCACTGAGGTTGCTGCAGCCGTTGAATGCATTTGGATATATTGCCTTGATATGAGAGGGTATCTCTATCCTGCTCAGGCTCGTACAGTTTGCAAAGGTATACGGCCGTATGCGGTCCATTTCGGATGAAAACCATACATACGAAAGAGTTGTACATTTGTAGAACGCATGTTTTTCAATACTCGTCACGCTGTCGGGAAGCCATATACCCACAAGTCCGCTACAGCTGTCAAAAGCATGCTCGCCGATACTCTCTACCCCCTCGGGGATCGTAATGCTTTCTAAAGCACTGCAACCTTCAAATGCATAGCTCTTAATTGTATGTACCGAACTCGGGATAGATACATCAGAGAGCAGCGTGCAGTTTTTAAAAGAGTGCGTGCCTATTGTCGTCTCGCCCTCTGCAAAAGTGACCTTTTTCAGCTTTGAACCGTAGAAGGCACTTGCTCCGACACCTGTATCATAATTTGCTGATGTTTCAGCGTCGTTTGAATACTTTGTAAACGACAGCAGCCACACGCTCTTGGGTATTAAAATTTCTTCAATAACCGTCCCCTCAAATGCACTGTACCCGACGACCTCAAGTCCCTCGTTCAATATGAGTTCACTGAGGCTGCTGCAGCCGTTGAATGCATTTGGATATATTGCCTTGATGTGTGAGGGTATCTCTATCCTGCTCAGGCTCGTACAGTTTGCAAAGGTATACGGCCGTATGCGGTCGATTCCTGCAGACCAACCGATCTCAGTAAGCGACGTACATTTGTTGAACGCATATTTTTCGATGTCAGTTACGCTGTCAGGTATTATGACACTCGACAGCTGAATGCAGTTTTCAAACGCACGCTCTCCGATGCTTGTGACCGGGTATCCGTCTATCTCTGCCGGAATCTCTACAGAAACTGCACCGATGCTGCAATCCGTGACCTTTATCTGATTGTTAGTAATAGTATAAGTCAGACTATCGTATGAAAGGGCAGCACAAGATACGGAAAACAACACGACCCAGACGACCGTAAACGATATCAAAACGAGCAAATGAATGATGCTTTTTTTCATAAAACTTCTCCGCAAAAGTAATCGGAGTTTTGATTTTGCTGATGTCTGACAGCAAAGTCAAAACTCCGAATGATAACTTTTCTCTTTCTGTCAGTGACGTTTAACCAAGCTTGAAGTAAAGGGTACGCTCGAAGGTATCACCCGCGTCAACCGACTCGTTTCCGTAGCGTTTTTCCCAGTTGAAATCTGCATCTACAAAGTCAGATGTACCGCACCAGGGTTCAATGCAGATTATCTGCATTCTTCCGCCCTTTCCCCACAAACACATAAAAGGAAAGTCCTTTATTCCCATTTCGACAAATCTGCCGCTCTCCTTCGACAGGAGCGTTACGGAATTGGCATGAACATTCTCAAGAACCATAGGTCCGTTATCAAAAAAGCTGTCGGACAACTCTACATCGGTTCCGTCGAGGAAGGTCGTCTGCTCATGGGTAAGAAGCCAAGTTGCAGGGTCTTTTACAAACTCACGGATATTCTGATGAGTATCAAAACGCATAACATAGCTGTCCGCTCTCTCTCCGAGAACTATCGGACAGAAAAATCCCGGATGAGCTCCAAGAGAGAAGTACATTTTATCTTTTGAGTCATTTATCACATTGAAGTTCTGATACACAGTATCTCCGTCAACGTAAAATTTGACCACAAATCTGAAGCTGTACGGAAATACGTGTCTGGTCTCGTCATTGTCGCGTAGCATCAGCGACACGGAGGTTGCAGTCTTCTCTACAGTCTCAAACTCCGCATCCTTAGCAAAGCCGTGCATCATGAGCGGATACTCCTTGCCCTTTACGATCATGCGGCTGTTTGCTACTCTACCGCACGCAGGGAAAAGAAGCAGCGAGTGTGCAGGCCATGTCTCCGGGGCTGCCTGCCACATATATTCACGCTCCGTTTCCTTGGAATACAGAGACTGAAGCTCTGCCCCCTTGGTAGATATAGTTGCTCTGATCTTTCCGTTTTCTATAGTATGTATCATATCCTTGTTCTCCATTGGTGTAATTTGGAAGAATGTATCTTCCTCTCTATTTTACTACATTGAAATAGAAATATCAATGCTATTTTTTTGCAAATAGGGACATTTTTATATAGTTTTGCTCAAATGACCGCCGTCTTTAGTTACTCTCAGCATAAAAGCAAAGGGAAGACCGTATCAAAGACAGTCTTCCCGGCTTTTTTATTTTTTGTGTTACTTTATCATATCCCCAACAATGTTCTGTACCGCCGCGAGAGCTTCATCCACCTTTGATACATCCTTAGCTCCGCTCATAGCACTGTCGGGACGTCCGCCGCCATTACCACCGCAAATTGAGGAAACAGCCTTGCAGATCATTCCTGCATGTGCTCCGCGTGCAACGGCGTCCTTTCCGCAACCGCAGGCAAAATTGAGTTTTTCTCCTGCAACACATGCGACAAGTGCCACAGCCTCAGGTATCTCGGACTTGATCTTGTCTGTGAGGGCTCTTGCAGCATTTGCATTGTCCTCGATCTTTGTACAGATGACTTTGACTCCCTTTACATCTACAGCACCCGAGAGCATTCCGTCAAGCTTTGATGCTGAGAGCTTTTCGTTTGCCGATTCAAGCTCACGCTTGAGTGCTCTGATATCCTCCTGCAGCTGTGCCGCCTTCTTAGGAATATCCTGGGTATTGTTGAGTCTGAGAACTCTCGTAGACTCGTCGATCAGTGCCTTCTGTTCATCAACAAGCTTCAACACTCCAAGTCCACTCACAGCCTCTATTCTACGTACACCTGCGGCAACACTGGACTCTCCCGTAATACGCAAAAGTCCGATCTTGGCAGTATTGTCAGCGTGAGTACCTGCACACAGCTCCATCGAGAAATCACCCATTTTGACTACTCTGACTACCTTGCCGTATTTTTCTCCGAACAGAGCCATCGCTCCCATCTTCTTTGCCGACTCAGGGTCTGTCTCTGTAGTGGTGATAGGCTCACCTGCAAGAATATGTGCGTTGATGACAGCTTCTGCCTTTGCTATTTCATCAGCCGTCATAGCAGCATAGTGAGAGAAGTCAAAGCGTACCTTGTGTTCATCAACATAAGAGCCCGCCTGCTCAACATGAGTACCAAGTACCTCTCTGAGTGCCGCCTGCATGAGATGTGCCGCGGAATGATTGCGTCTGATAGCCGCACGTCTGTCAGTGTCGATCTTTGCAGTTACTTCATCCGACTTTGAAACTGTACCTGATACGATACGGCAGATGTGAATATACACACCGTCCGTTTTCTTTGTATCCAGGACCTCTACGCTCGCATTTTTGCTTGTGATAACGCCCTTGTCTCCTACCTGACCGCCTCCCTCTCCATAGAAGGGGGTCTTGTCAAGAACAAGAGTAAACTCACCCTCGTTTACAGACTCAAGCTCCTCATCGTCATTGATGATAGCTACCACCTTTGCTGTGCATTCATCCTCGGTATAACCGACAAAATCGGTCTTCTCCAAAGAAGCTATAATTGATCTTGATGCATTCGACCAGCCGCTGATATTTGCTCTTGCATCTCTGGCACGCTGTCTCTGTGCCTGCATCTGAGACTCAAACTCAGCCTCGTCTATATCAAGTCCCGCCTCAGCCGCGATCTCACGGGTGAGATCTATCGGAAATCCGTATGTGTCATAAAGCTTGAACACATCATCTCCTGCGATCATCTTGGCGTTTTCGCTTTTTGCTGTTTCGATAAGGGTCGAGAGGATATTGAGTCCTGCATCTATAGTCGCATTGAATCTCTCCTCCTCAAGAGAGAGGACCTTCTTTATATAATCCTGCTTTTCGGTAAGCTCAGGGTAAGCGTCCGCATTCTGGCTGATAGCTACATCGCACAGCTCAGCGAGGAACATTCTGTTGATACCGAGGAGCTTTGCATGACGTGCAGCACGGCGTATTATACGGCGGAGGACATATCCTCTGCCCTCGTTTGACGGGGAAACACCGTCGCATATCATAAATGTGGCACTTCTGATATGGTCTGTAACGACACGGATAGACACGTCATCATCCTCGTCGTCTCCGTACTTCTTGCCCGAGATCTCACACACAGTGTCAAGGATACGTCTGACTGTATCCACCTCAAAAAGGTTATCTACTCCCTGAAGAACACACGCGAGTCTCTCCAGACCCATACCTGTATCAATATTCTTCTGTACAAGCTCGGTATAATTTCCTGCTCCGTCGTTGTTGAACTGTGAGAAGACATTATTCCATATCTCCATGAATCTGTCACAGTCACAGCCGGGAGCACAGTCGCTCTTTCCGCAGCCATACTTTATTCCGCGGTCAAAGTATATCTCGGAGCAGGGGCCGCAGGGACCTGAACCATGCTCCCAGAAGTTGTCTGCCTTTCCGAGTCTGATCACCTTCTCAGGGGCTACTCCGATCTCCTTTGTCCAGATATCGAATGCCTCCTCGTCGTTTTCATATATCGACGGGTAAAGAAGCTCCGCCGGTATCTCCATCCACTCGGTCAGAAATTCCCATGCCCACGCAATAGCCTCATGCTTGAAATAATCTCCAAAGGAAAAGTTCCCCAACATCTCAAAATATGTACCGTGTCTGGCAGTCTTTCCCACTCTTTCAAGATCGGGGGTACGGATGCATCTCTGACATGTTGTCACACGGCGGCGAGGCGGCTCCTCCTCACCTGTAAAATACTTTTTCATCGGTGCCATACCCGAGTTTATGAGCAGAAGGCTCTTGTCGTTTATCGGAACAAGAGGAAAACTCGGCAGTCTGAGGTGTCCCTTGGTCTCAAAGAAAGAAAGATATTTTTCTCTGCACTCGTTAAGTGACATCCATCTCATAATTTTTATTCTCCTGTATTTTCAATTTTTCTGTAATATATATCAAAGCTGATATGCTCTGTTTTTTCTTTTCTTTTTGCCAAACATTTTTATTGCCGCACACGCTCCCAGATAATGTAACGCCAGCGACACTGCGTATCCCAAAAACATAAACAGAGGAGAGTTGATACCGTCAGTCGCAAAAGCAAGTATCAAAAGCACGCATATAAACATGCCTCCTGACAAAAGTGCAACCGTCCGTGCATCTTCTCTCATGCAAAAGAACGCCGCAACACCCCCTGCAAAGGACGAAAGTCCAAGACACACCCACGACGCATAATCAACAGCGTACACAGGATCAGTCAGGGATAGTAGCACCGCCGCACAGGCAAAAAGCAACAAGCATGCCGACACAAGCGTGATCGCCAGTGCCCGCAAAGCAGAAAAAAGCACAGTCGCCGTTCCTTCTGCAGGTGTTTTTGTGCGGTAATGGGGAGCTCTTTTCTTTGTCATTTCCTTTTCCTCCCGAAAACAGTCTTTCTATACAGACTATTCGGGAGGAAAAGAGAATATTACATATCCGTCTCTCAGCAATCCTCTGCTCTTACGTCAACTCTGGCAATAGCAGTCTTGAGAAATCTGATCTTTGTCTTGTCCTTCGAGGTCTCGATAGTAACAGTCTCATCCTTCATTGATACGATCTTGCCAATGATACCGCTGTGTGTCGTGATCTCGTCTCCCACCTGGAGAGAATCAAGAAGATTGCGGGTCTCCTTTTCCTGCTTTTTCTGGGGTCTGTACATCATAAAGTAGAATACGGCAAGAAGTGCCACTATCATTATTATGCTCGACCACATATTAGCACCCTGTGCTGCCGCTTCATCAAGGATCCAATTAAACATTTTTCTTCCTCCTAAAAATAAGCATACTTTTACATATACCTATCCATTATATACCTTGGCATATATTTTTTCAATAGCTTTTATGCGAAAAAGCAGAAAAATGCACACGGCAGAGGGGATTTTTTTTAAGCATATTTTATAAAAATTACTGTCGGGGTTGATTTTTCTCCAAAAAAGGAGTATCATCTGTACATAAGCGTTCATACTGACACAGGAGGTAACACTTATGTCTAATATATGGCATGACATATCACCAAAACGCATCTCGCCTGAGGATTTTATATGTGTCATAGAAATATCCAAGGGTTCAAAGAAAAAATACGAGCTTGACAAAGAAACAGGTCTCATTATGCTCGACCGTATCCTGTATACATCTACCCACTATCCTGCAAATTACGGCTTTATCCCTCGCACATACGGAGATGACGGCGACCCGCTCGATGTGCTTTTGATTTGTGCGGAAAAGCTCGAGCCGATGTCCCTTGTACGAGCGTACCCGATCGGGGTCATCTCGATGATAGATAACGGCAATTACGATGAAAAGATCATCGCTATTCCCTTCAACGATCCTAACTACAATATGTACAATAGCATCGACCAGCTTCCGAAGCACGTTTTTGATGAGATGCGGCACTTCTTTAAAGTTTATAAAAATCTCGAAAACAAGGAAACTGCCGTTGACGAGGTCGCAGGCAGAGAAGAAGCGATCAAAGTCATTGAAAGCTGCATTGGAAACTATATTGACACTTTCTGCAAATAAGATCATACTAAAACTACTGCCCGGAATACCGATGATCGGTATTCCGGGCAGTGTGTCTTTTTAGTTTATCATACTTGTGCTTTATAATTTCGAGCATGTCAGCCGAGACCGGTCAAAGAGCACTCCGAGAGGAAAATTACGGTCGCAGGCAAGCCTTCCGTATATCTGTTGTGCATCTTGCGGAGAATGCACCTAGCTGATCATTTGAAAAAGCAAACATGTAAAGAAGCGTGTCATGCTTTTCTCTGTTCTCTTTTCCGGAGATCAACCGAGCAAACAAAAAGAAAACAGCAAGGACCCATATCAAAAATCCCGCTACCTCAAGCCCCATCCACTCGGGGCCACCCTTTCGGACTTGGATAAGCACCTTTTCTTTGGAGCAGATCCGCACGGTTCAGTGCAGCTGCCTCGATCTCTATTATAACGCTGTCATCCGCAAGTGCAAGATACTCCACATCGCTCCACACAAGATGACCGTCTTTATCCGTGAGCATTGCTTTCATAATTCACATCTCCTCTATATTTCTGCAATTACAGCTCAATGTCAAATCCGCACGCCGCAAGTGTCGCCTTGTGCACATACAGATCGTGCTCGTATGTGTATTTGTTGATTTCTTCGCCGCGTATGATCTTTGCAAAGTCACAGAGCATGTTAATATAACGGTGCTCCTGCTTCGGAGGGAATATATCACTATGAATATCACGCCACGGCTTTGCTGTTTGAGCGTATGCTTGTGTCACTGACATCGGAGATTCGATCGGCTTTATCTCTATAGTGCCCTTCGTTCCGCAAACAACAAACTGCCGTCTGCCCCAACCGTTCACCTCCACTGATGAGGTACGTACAAAACAGGTACCGTCTTTGTACACAAGAGCGGCGGCACAGTTGTCGGGAAAGTCTATTCCATCCTGATGTGAGTTTGTATTAAACGATACTATACGCTCGGGTCTGCCCTTTATCTTTACTATCAGATCTATCAGGTGGCATCCGAAAATATACATAGTACCGCCTGTAAACTGAGACAGGTATTTGCGGAACTTCTCATCATGGCCGGTACTCATGTGTGCGTCGATATACATGATATCACCCAGCTCCCCTCGTTCTATCTGATCTAAGGCATACAGCACTCCCGGGTTGTATCGGTACATGTACCCCATCTGAACAGCAAGGCCCTTCGCCTCTGCCTCGGACAACATCTGTTCATACTCCGCGATGTCTTCTCCTGCCGGTTTGTCAAGATGAATGTGCAGTCCATGGTCGATTGCTCTCCGTGCAGTCGGAACGAGATAAGGAACACACGTTTCTATGAGCACAGCATCCAGGTCAGCTATACAAAACAACTCCTCCTCACTCATGACAGGAATATCCTTATATTCGTCAAGGTAACGCCTTGAGAAGTATTCACGGTCATGCTCAGGAACGACGATACCGACAAAGTCATATATATCAGACAGTCTACGAAGATCTGCCGCCTTTGCCGCTCCGTGATTGTGTCCTATGCCTATTTGTCCTATCTTTATCTTTTTCATATCTTTACCTCATCCGAGTACCTTACAGCAGTCTGATGCAGACTTCTTAAAAAAAGCGGCTCCCTCCGCCTGACATTTTTAGATCTTGCTCTGAATTTATGCTATCACGCGACAGCTAAAGTTGTAAATGTACACAGTGATATTTTTGTCATTTTTGATACAGTTCTTGACGCTGATATGTTGACATGTTGTTTTCTTTTGTATAAAATAATCTATACATCAGCAACACGGAGGATATCATGGCAAAGCTCGATCTGTCAAAAATCGCGGTAAAACGTATCCTTGCCGTAAACAGGATAAATATCACTCACACCCATACCTCTCAAAGGTCTAACAGAGAGTGTTGGGCAATATCGGTCAAAAGCGAGGGACGTACGATATACAGATCCTCCGGAAAAGAGCACGTCTCAGATGCAGACCACGTTGTAATTCTGCCAAAGGGAGCGTCCTACAAACATACATTTGAAGAACTCGGTGAATGCTACATGATAGAGTTTGAAGCAGATTATGACGGTGAGTCCCCTGACATTATCAGTCTCAGCGTCAGCCACAAGCATGATTTCGTAAACAAGATGATAGGACTGGAAAGAAAGTGGACATTCAAAAAGCCTGCTTATGAACTCAACTGCATGTCAGGGCTGTACGACATACTTGCCAAACTCCAGGAAAAAATGCTATCGGCATACTACTCCTCCTCAAAATATGAACTCATATCCCCTGCTGTCAGATACCTGGAGGAAAATTATGCAAACACAGAGCTGTCGATTGACGATCTGGCCGAGATAGCAGGTGTGTCTAGCGTATATTTCAGAAAGATCTTCTCTACGGTATTCGGTCAGCCTCCTATGAGATATCTTCAGACTGTCAGAATGGAAAAAGCCAAAGATATGCTTTCAGGCGACTATATGCCGATATCAGACATTGCCGAAAGCGTCGGTTTTAACAGTATATATCATTTTTCCAAGACTTTCAAAAAGATCGTAGGATACACACCTACAGAATACAGCAAAAGACGCCGCAAATAATCCGTTGTTTTTAAGGTAAAACCAGGTTACGAGAGATTCTCTGCACGGATCATTGCAGTTATCGCGGCAACCGCGGTACCGGACGCAGTCCCGGCATTGCCGCAACCCGCCTATGCTGACTAATTCTTTGAAGAGATACGGCAAAAACGTCATTTCCCATAGAGTAAAAAAAGCTGCCCTTTCCGCTTATCGGAAAGGGCAGCTTTTATGTAAGAATGAAGATGAAAGCTATTGATTATTCTACAATGTATACCTGCAGACTGTCCACCGTGATATTTCCATCCGAGAACAGTCCGATGCTTCTGTCATCCTTCTCAGGGAATACCATTACAGAGCAAGCTGCAATTCCGCTGTTCGCAAAGACCTCAAGCAGACAGTTATCCACAAATATATCGAGAGTGATATACCCTTGTTCATCTGTCGCGAGATTTCTCGAACAAACGCCACCTGTATATTTGTAGGTGGGATTCAGTGCGAGATCGCCGGAATTTGTCGTATCTACCGCAAATATTCCATGCTCTGCATCGTAGTATGCTAAGGTCTCGTTCTCGTCTCCCGAACGAAGCCTAAAGCCAAACAAACCTGCATCCTCAGCCTTGATCTTAGCACGGATGATATAACTCTCTCCTTCAAGCGACGAGAGAAGTGCATCTGTTTCCAAGGAGCTGAGGCTTCCCGAATAGCTGAAGTCAGCATCGTTGCAAAGCTCGGTATATATCTGCTCTGCAGGAAGGCTCGTCAAAAGCATCACATCACCGTCGGTGACAAGCTCGTAAACGTATGCAAAGGACATTACGCCGTTCCATTCCTTGTCGCGGAGAACGAGCTTGTCGGAGGAGGTATCTACCATCCAGTTCAGGCTCATACGTCTGTCCTGCGGAGTATTATAGAAGCTCTGCGTTGCGTACACACCGCTGAACGAGGAGGTCATATTGATCTCTCTCTTGTCCTGCTCGATCGTATAGACGTACTTGCCGTCCGCACCCTTTGCAAGAGTTCCTACAGTATACCAGTTACCGCCGCCCGAGAGTATCCATTTTTCGTTCTCTGCGTTACCGTCGAGGTCCAGCGGGAAGAAATCGGGGCATTCTGTCACAACGTAGTTACCTGCAGTATCCAAAACTGCCGACTGCCATTCCCACGTAAGAAGATCGTCGGATGCAAACAACTGTGCTCTGCCTCCGCCTATCATCATAAGCCAACAGCCTCCGTTTGCCTTGGTCTCGTCCTCTATCCATACGATCTTGGGATCTCTGAACTGAGCGACCACACCGTAAAACGCACTCTGCTCGGGTGTGATGACCATTCCGCCGTCGATAAAGCTGTAACCGCCGTCGACAGAATAAGCAAGCCACTGAGATTCAACTCCCGAAATGCCTCTCGAATATATTGCAACCACTCTCTGCTCGGGAGGTGTAGACTCATCAAACAGTCCCGAGGTGTTCTTTTCGTCCACTACGGCACAACCGGATTCATCGTATCCGAAATCAAGTGCAAAACCGTGGTGAGTCCAATTCACAAGATCTGTCGAGGTGGCATGTCCCCAGCTGGGAGAGGTCGAGCCGCTTCTGAATTCCTGCTCGTAGGACTGGAAGTACATGTGATATGTGCCTGTTGAAGCGTCATACCATAGACCGTTGGGGTCTGCAAGGAAGCCGTATTCACGGGTAAAGTGGTAGTTGGGTCTGTATGTATCCTCGCCTCTGTTCGACACCATATCGTAGATCTTTAGGCTGTCAAGCGTGACCGTACCGCCTACTGCCGTAATGCTCATTCCGTTTCTGTTTGGGTTGGGGTTAGCACAGAATGCTACGGCAACGCTTCCGTCGGTGCTGAACACCTCCACGGTGCATCTGTCAATATACACTCTGAGCGATACTATGCCGTCAGCGTCGGGGGTAAGAGCTCTTGTAACAACGGGGGAGAAAGCCGTTGTTCCCGATTTTGAAAAGTCGAAGGTAAGCTTGCCGGTTGCCTTAGAGTAGGTGATATAGGAAGCGTGAGTGCCGTTAGATTTGACCTTCAGCTTGAAACCGTCCGCCGATGAAACGTCTGCCTTGATATCTATGACAGCGGCACTGATCTCCTTGTCTGTGGTAAGCACGGTCTCAGCGGTTGTAAGCTCCGTGCCCGACAGGTCTGTATACGCCTCGTCCGGGATAGCGTTCTCTATCTCACTCACAGGAAGTACGGACACTCCGTACTGTCCGTCGTCATTCAGGGTGAGCTTTATTTCCATAGGCAGGCACTGCATTGCGTTCCAGACCTTGGAGCCCTCGAGTGCACTTGCACCCCACTCCATATTCCAGCTCATAAGGATACGTCTGCCGTCTGCCGTATTATAATAGCTCTGCGTAGCATATCCGCGACTTCCGTCAAAAAGCGTCTGCTTTGTGATAGCGTCAAAGCTGTAGCTTCCGTCGCCGTTTCTCGTAAGATCGCCGATAACTACGTACTTGCCTCCTGCCGAGAACACCCACTTCGTATCGGTAGGATCGGAATCGAGAGCAAGCGGGAAGAGATCAGGGCACTCTGTATCTATCTGCACACCGTCAACTCCGCATATATCTCCTGCAAACGTCCAGTTGATAAGGTCGGGGGAGGTGTACATATGTGCTTTTCCGCCTGCAATTACCATCAGCCACTCACCGCCGCCTTCTAGGGATTCATCCTCAAACCAAATTATCTTGGGGTCTCTGAACTGGCTCGTGTATTTGTAGGTAGGAATTACGGGCTCGCTGTATTTTGTAAAGCTCATACCGCCGTCGGTCGAATATGCAAGTCCGACGGACACGGAAGAATAGGAGAAGAGTGCTACTATTCTTTCCTCGGGTGCTACGGAATCGTCAAAGAGTCCCGATGTGTTATTGCGGTCGATAACGCCGCATCCCGACATGATATATCCGTACTCATCGGGAGCAAGAACTACATGCTGTTCGGTCCAGTTTACAAGGTCCTTTGACGTTGCAAGCGACCAGTGTGGGCTTGACGTTCTCACTCCGTAGAGCTGATGCTGGTGGTAGAGGTGGTATTCGCCCGTCTTTTCGTTATATACAAGACCGTTGGGGTCGCCTATCTGACCGTAGGTAGGTGCATAGTGGTAATAAAGAGCATCCGCATCGTAGGTCAGCTTCTGCTCTGCCGTTGCGTGGCGGTAGAAGAAGAGATGATATACCGCCATGCCTCGGTTTGCGAGGTCGGTAATCTTCAGCTCGTTTTTCTGAATGTTATCGTCTACCGAGATCTCAATTCTGCTCTCCGAAAGCTGTTTTCCGTCGAGGTAAGCAAAGCAGCCTGTCGGAAGATCAAGATATATATACACCTTGTCTTGCCCGAGTGTCACATCGTAGCCTCGGCTGTACGTTCCGGAAAATGCCGTATTCTCCTCTGCCCCTTCGACCGAGAATGCTCCGTCGTAATGGCTGAGCTCCACGCTTCTGAGCGTGATCTCGGAGAACTCAGCCGATCTCTTGCTTGTATAAAAGCCTACTCTGCCCGTGTCCATTCCGTCAACGGTAACTCTGCCCACTATCTCTGTGTCGAGATAGATAACACATTCACCGCCCGGGAAAACGTCCAATCGGAGCTTGGCTGTCTTACCGTTTTTGACCGCCGTAAGATATGAGGAGAGCGGTGCATGCTTGAGCACGGTTATATCGGTTTTTCCATTCTCAATTATACGCACGTTGACGTTCTGGCGGTTGAGGGCAAACACAAAGTGTCTGCCCGAACCGTAGCCGAAGACGACTCCCGCCTCGGCTGTGTTATCCGTACCTGTATAGGGACTTGTTATATTCGCCTCAAGGCTATAGTAGCTGTTGCCGTCAAAGGTAACGTTCGTTATTGCGTATGCCCCTGCCGTGCCTGCGTTATTTGCCGAAAGCACGCCGTTCTTATACGCGTAGCTTCCCGCACTCACCTCAAGCTGTCCAAAGTCTATGTTATGTACGTAGCTGTCCGACATGGAAAACGCAAGCTTCTGTATCAGGGTTATCGCATCTCTGTTGTTCATTTTGCCGTCTCCGTTTATATCAAACCACGTCTTTATTATATCTATCTCAAAGCCGCTCAGATATCTGACGGTAAGAATGAGGTCTGCGTTGTTGATCTCACCGTCCCCATCTATATCGGGACGCATGTCATATATTCCGCTAAAAGACTGCCGGTCGCAAAGATCCAGCTCGAGTGCCCTGTATGCAGAATACAGATACAGCTCTATTCTTCCCGAATTTGCGAGTGCCGCCAAACTGCTCGATATAAGCACGGTAGATCCTGAGAAGCCCTCTGTGCTATTACCCGCATCTTCGGTAAAGCTGCCCGAAAGATCGAAGTTGTTGGTAACGGTTATCTTAATATTACCTGTGCACGCACCGTCGAGGGTATCCGTGCCCGTAAGGAAATATGCGATCCTTCCGCCGTCAATAATGACGTTTGCATCTCCTATTCTCGCACCAGTGCCGACACCCCTGTGTCCGACAAAGACCCTTCCTACCGAAGCGTCACCGCCGATATAGATATTGACACATCCGGTGTAATTGTTCGGAATTGCCGCTCTGCCTCCTCCGATGACCTCGGAGAAATAACCGCCCCTGAGGGTTATACTCGTGTCTTTTGACGTATCCATCGTCGAGCTTGCTCCCTGGTCTCCTCCTACGAGAAAGATAGTAGCGAGGTTGCCCGTCATCTCAACACCGCTTTCGACGGTTATCGGGTTGAAGCGTGCACGTATGACCGTGGTAGTGTCTACGTTGACCGTCATATCGTCAAGTGTCAGGGGTCCCGAGAGAACGTAATGTGCACCTGAGTTGAGCGACCATCCGCCTCCGTAGTCTTTGCCGTCAAAGACGGAGGTAACGGTATACTTACCCTCATGTGCGGGCTCGGTGTAATATCCTGTGAATGCAACCGTGCTCATAAGCACTATCGTTCTGTCAAACTTACCCTCCGCATACTGCAATGCGGCGGTATAGGTATTGAAGGGGGAAGCTTCGCTTCCGTCTCCGTTTCCTTCGGCGTTCGTGTCAACGAACACTACAAGTCCTTCCGTTGCATCTATGTATTCGCTGTACGTATCTTTGCAGACCGAGCACACTCCCGTGCGAAGTCCGAGCGTATGCTCACCCGGCTCTGCTACGGTATATTCGTAGCTGTGTCCGAGGGGATCTGCGAGCTTCTCCGAGCAGACGGTGCATACAGAAGGCTCGGTGCAGGTCGCCTCTGTCGGTGTATGTCCCGAGGTCGGAATCGTTTCTGTATAAGAATGACCGCAGCTTCTGCAGGTATAGGTGATGCTTCCCTCGGTAACGCAGGTAGACTCTACTTTCTCTTTCGCATAGTCATGACCGAGAGCGGGAATATACGTATCGTCATAGTAAGTTCCGTCAGAGGAGCAGATATGTCTTGTGTATCCCTGCTCGGTACAGGTAGGAGCTATGATCTCTGTCTTTGCGTAATCCTTTCCGTCCGCCTTGATGATGACGGTCGTCTGAATGTCACAGCGGGAGCATCCGTATCTGATCTCACCGTCATTGCCGTCTGCAGGCTCGGTTCTGCCAAGCTCTACTGAGAAGTCATGTCCGATAGGATCTGTATAGGAATCCGAATCTATACGCTTGTCCCCGCAGTATATACATTCAAGCGAGGTATATCCGCTCTCTGTACACGTAGGCTCGGTGACCGTCTTGTCATAATAACAGTAGTCCATCCCGCCGAGGATAAGCTCTGCCATCTTCTCGTAACCGCCGTTCTGCAGGTGTAGCTTGTCGGTATGGTAATACTTATACTCGCCTGCCGCCATATCAGCTTCACCGTAAGGAAGCATCAGCTCGTACAGGTCTATCAGCTTAACGTAGGAATACTCTCCCGCAACCTCTCGCTGTGCGGGTACTATTATATTCTCGACCGCATACGCTGCCTGAGCGTGATCGTATCTTGCGATAGCGGTGGTAAGGTATACTACCGCATTCGGGAATTCAGCGTGGCAGTATTCTATGAGTGCACCGAGAGATGCCTTGTAGGTATTCTCACCGTACTCGTTATATACACCGCCCTCGTAGACGTGTCTCCAGTCGTTTGTGCCGAGTGCGATAACGACTGCATCCGCATCGCCGAAGTTTCTCGTCAGTCCCCAGGAGCTTGAGCCGTAGAAGTAGGTATTGCAAGCAAAATATGCCCTCGAGCCTCCGTAGCCGAAGTTACCCGCGATACCGCCGCTGCCGAGCATTGCATCAAGATAAGCGGGATACGTGAAGTTGTACGCACCGTATGTATATCCGTCGACTGTCTCTGCGGTCGTTCCCGCTCCTTGCGTGATAGAGTCACCGATACAAACCACTCTCAGAGGCTGTTGTGCTATGTTCTCTTTGCCGTTGATAATATCAAAGCCCTCGCTCGCTACGTTACCCGTGATTCTTGTCTCACCTATAAAGCTGCGTTCGATAAACTTAAAATCATCGGCAAAGCTGCCGCCCGTGACGTTGATATCAAGCGTGCCGCTATTGGGGTTATCTCCGTCGTTCATAGCACTCTTGAAGATACCGCCCGCAAACTCACCGCCCGTGATGCTTATATTTGCATCGAGCTCCACTCTTGCATCATCAAAGAAGAAAAGTCCGTGTGTGACGTTGTTTGTATAAACGCCCATTCTGCCGATAACGTACATCGTAGTATCAAAGTAACCGCCCGTGATGTTGGCAGTAAGCGTACCCTTGTGTATGTTCATGCCTATCAGCTGGAAGGCGTTAGAGGCAACGTCATCGTTTTTGAAGTCAGACACGAATCTTGCATTTCCTCCGACGGTAAGCGTCATATCTCCGTAGTGCGTGCCAACGCTTGCTACGTTTCCGCCTCTTGCGTTACCACCGATATACGTATAGAAATCTCCGCCGAGGATCGTGATAGTCTGATCGTCATAGTAGCTGACAGCACGCGGGCTCAGTCCACCTGCAGCTGCCGCTGCAGCCGACACGAAGTTTCCTGCAAAAAGCCCCATAGGAACCGATCCGTCCGACGTGCGAACACTCTCGGAGAAGGTGACGTTATGACCTCTTGCGTAAATATTTCTCTGTGCCGTGTTCGAGAAGGTGATATCGGTAAACTCGGTATCCGAGCCGAGATATATCGCACCCGCCTGTCTGAAATAAGCACCGTTGGTCTTTGCAAAATCCGTCGTACCGTCGTTTGTGGTAAACGTTATCTTACCGTTTGTCTCGGGAATCTCAAGTCCGCCCGATGCCTCGTAGGGCGAGGTGATAACGATCTCTCCTCCGTCATCACCGAGGGCGGCTACCGCGTCGATAAGGCTGAGCAGAGGCTTGTCCGCACTCAGACCGTCATTTGCCCACGAGCCTGTTGCCATATCGAGATATACTCTGTCGATATCCTCTGCGTATTCAATTCTGTATGCCGCACCTGCGGTAGTGAAGTTCGGCCACCAATCATTCGCTCCGGTGGCAAAGGTAACGTCGGAGATATTCTTGCCGTTCATAAAGTAGTACTTATGATAGCCCGACATTCTTGCGGTGGAAAGGTTGCCCTTGATAGTTCCTCCCGAATATACTAGCACCGTGCGTCCGTTCGCCTTGTTGCCGAAGCCTGCACCCGCATACATCTTGTTGACCGTTCCGCCGCTGATATTATAGGAAACAAGGTCAAAGTTCAGTACCTTGCCCGAGGGTACGTTTCTCGCCGCACAAAGACCTCTGTCCGTACCGTTGATAGATCCTGCACTGACGTTTACGTAAACTCTGCCGAGATCACAGTTATCGGGGGCAGAATATCCTATTGCCGCGTACGCATCTCCCTTGACGGTAGCTCCCGCGAAATTAATATACATTCTTTCTACCTTCATTGAAACGGGAGCAGTTGACGTTCCGTACGAGCCGCCGCAGAAGATGTTTATCGTTCCGCCGCTTGCGGTAATATTCATTATATCAGCCTTGATATTACCGCGGTAAGCTCCGCCCGAGAAGTTGTTGGCTACGTTTCCGCCCGCAAAGTCAAGAGTCATAACTCCGCAAGCGGCATCGGTGGTATCCATTGAGATACCGTTGAGGAATGTAAAGCTTCCCGCATTTATCTTCGTCGTTATATCACCGAGATACGGGGTAGCTCCCTGATACGAACCGCCCTGGAAGGCACTTTTGAAGGTACCGCCGTTTACCGTGATATCGGCACCCGAATATACGCCGTTTGTCGGCTTTGTCGCAACACCCGCAAAATACGTAGAGAAGGTAGGCGTGCCGTTTATCTCTATGTAGTTATGACCGAAGGTTCCGCCGTTTGCGTTATAGGTAGCACCGGCAACCGAGCCTGTGAACGTACCGCCGTTTATCTCTATATAGCTGTTTCCGTAATCTCCGCCGACGGAATTTACTGCCTTGCCTATAAGAAAGGCGACCGTACCGCCGTCTACCGTAATATAGCTGTCACCGAGTGCGGTGAACTCCACATCGGATGCTTCGGATGCTACCTTGGCATTTCTCGAAAAGCCTGCAACCGTCGAATAAGCACCGGACTTTATTATGATATGCGTATCCTGAGTATAAAACCTGTCAGCCGCGGCGGGTGCATCCGTGCAATCGAGAAGTCCCACGACGCTCAGCTCGCAACTTGCAGTGATCCCCTCACCCATGGTGATGAAGTTTCCGAGTGCCGAGAAAACGATATATACCGAGCATTCGAAGCTCACATTCTCAAAGGTGGTGTTTCCCCCGAGTTTGTAGTGGCAGAAAGCCGACGTTTGGCTGTTGGCTGAGAAAGCAAGCACAGCCCCGCTCTCGCGGTAATCAACGCCTCCGTACACAGAGGTAACGTATACGAGCCCCTTATGCTCAGGCTCTGTGTATGCACCGTTCTGTGCTGAGCCGAACGAAACACTTCCGCATACAACGACCGTACCGCCGTCATTACCGAGCAATTCAATTGCTCGGCAGAGCGTCCCTACCGCAGTATCGGCACTCAGACCGTTATTTGCATCGTCGCCCGTGTCGGATACGAATATCACCGCATCCGAGGAAAGCTCTGGCTCGTTATTATCTGCCTTTTCATTCTCGACCCCGACAGGCTCGCTCTCTTGCACTTGCACATCTGCAAACGCACCCGGAGTAAAGCAACCCAGCATCATTAAAAGAGAAAGCAGTATTGACAGTATCCTTTTTGTTTTCATAAAATGCCTCCTTGACAAGTTTGTCTTACATGCTTATAATAAACAAAAAGAGGCTGTATGAAAATGTTTAAATACTATAGTAACTTGTCGTAATGCTTGATTGGATGTTGTGTATTTTTCACAAAAATGTTAGTAAAAAAGCGAATTTTAGGCTTTAGAACGCGATTTGTTAATAATAATATTTCTGTTTTCAAACGCTGATCCAAAAAATGCTTGATAGGAGCAAAAGCAAGGAGGACATAAGGTTGGAAGATCTTTTACAGGTATTGTTACACAAGAAATTCAAGCTCATCACTCCCGTAAACTACGGCTACCAGAAGTGTCCTCCGTCAAATCCCGCAGGACCGCTCGTGCGTGATTTCTGGCTTTTGCATTACGCTCTTGCGGGTGAAGGCGAGTATCACGCATCCGGTGTCAAGTATAAGCTTTCTCCCGGAAAATGCTTTATCATCCGTCCGTCCGAGCCGCACTTTTATCTGTCTGACAGCGACCGCCCCTGGACGCTCGTTTGGATAGGCTTTCGCTCGGAGATACAGCTGCCCGATATTTTCTACAAGGAAAGAGTGTTCGATGCCTTTGAGCTCGAGGACGTATTTCTGTCCGTGCTGAAAGCTCCCGACGGTGAGCGGAGGGAAGCGTGGGTAGCAGGCAAGATATTCGAGATACTTACGATTCTCGGAGAGCACGACAAGCTCCCTGAGCAAAAGCCATCTCCTGCCGAATATGCAAAGAGGCAGTTGGAAGAAAGACATGTTTCTGTCAATATCGAAGATCTTGCATGTGAGATGCACTTCAACCGTTCCTACCTCAATGTGCTCTTCAAAAACGAATACGGCACATCCATGCAGAACTACCTCGTAAATTACCGTCTCAACCGTGCCGCCAAGCTCATGCAAGAGCTTGGATACACACCGACACAGGCTGCCGTTGCAGTCGGATACAGTGATATATACAGTTTTTCAAAACTGTTCAAAAAGCATATAGGCATCTCCCCCTCTGAATACAAAAAGCGATCCGGAAAGTGGTTTTCTTTCCTGATCGACAAAAACACGGGAATGTAGTACCGACAGGAGGACTCAGTCCTTCCTTTTTTACAGACAAGCAGATAAAAGTCCGCAGCCTGTCTGTGCCTATGCTGCCTAATTCTTTGAAGAGATACGGCAAAAAGTCATTTGCAAAAAAATAAAAACGGCCGGACCCGAAATAACACTGGCATTGTTATTTCGAGGTCAGCCGTTTTTTTGCTTTTCATCATAGAGAGTCAATATAATCGCAAGCGGCAAGTGCAGCTACAGCTCCGTCAGATGCGGCAGTTGCCACCTGTCTGATACGCTTCTGTCTGCAATCCCCTGCAACAAATACCCCCGGAGCATCCGTAGTACAAGACTCGTCCGAGTCAGCATAACCGAAAGAGTTGAGCTTGATGACATCCGCAAAAGGACCGTTTTGCGGTTCGAGACCTATAGCGATAAACAGGCCGTCCACCTCTATATCCATATCAAGATCCACCTCAGCAGTGTGCACGGTGATCCGATCAAGCTCCCCTTCTCCGTGGAGGGCTGTTATAACAGAGCCTAATATTACGCTCACGTTTTCTCTTTGCTCAAGCTGTTCGCGGAGTCTTTGCTCTCCTGTGAGGGTATCGAGATTCTGTATCACATAAACCTGCTCACACAGCTCAGAGAGCAGTATAGCCTCCTGCATTGCAGAGTTGCCTCCGCCAAGCACGGCGACCGTCTTTCCCTGATAAAACGCTCCGTCGCACACAGCACAGAAAGATATACCGTTTCCGATATAGCTTGTCTCTTTGTCAATTCCCGGCAGACGGTGCTTTGCTCCTGTAGCTATGATCACCGCACGGCAATCATACTCTCTTGTGTCGCACACAACAGTCTTTGTCTCTCCGTCACGGATACCAACTACCTCGCATGGCTCTATCTCCACTCCCAAAGAGAGGACCTGAGATACAAGAAGATCTGCAAACTCATTTCCCGTCACACTCTCAAAACCGGGAATATTCTCTACCTTAGGCGAGAAGGTTATCTGTCCTCCGAACGCCCCTTTTTCAAGCACAAGAACACTTTTGTTGGCTCTTGCTGCGTACAGAGCGGCGGTAAGTCCCGCCGGCCCTGCACCGATAACAATTATGTCATACATATATGTTCCTACCCCGCGATCAACCAATATACTTCTTGATCTCGGATACACCTGCATACTTCTCTGCTACGCCTCCCTTGACTACGACAAGGGTAGGAGCCTGTTTTATTCCCAGACTCTTGGCTAGCTCAGGAGACTGCTCTGCCAGCTTCTTCTCATAATTGATCCCTGCACGGTCAAGCAAAGCACATGCGATCTTGCAGTTAGGGCAGGTAGCTGTTGTGAATATAAATATTCCGTCACCTGACTCTGTGCTCTCGCATGCTGCCTTTTCAGCCTCACACTCGCACTTCTTTTCTTTTTTCAGTCGGGATGTTTCGATGTTATATGTAGCTCTGTCCTTGTACTCCTGGCTCTT
>JAZNOK010000048.1:0-16087 GCA_045580775.1 Eubacteriales bacterium | reverse complement strand
CTGCTGATGTTATGGTCTTAGAGGGATTTTTTGACCTGGTGGCCTTTGTCGACTCGGGAGCTGTTGTCTCTGGTGCAGCAGTATCTGCCGGAGCCTGTCCAGGGTCGGTTATAATATTGGCAAAATCCTTAGCTATTGCCTGGATATCACTCTTCTTGTCATATCCGCTGATGTCTATTACATTATTTGTGCCTCCCGCTCCTGCGATCTTCTTGCAAGAGCTGAAGTCTCCTCCCGTGATGGTTACTGTAGCATCTCCTTCATGGCAGGAAAAGTCTGCAGAGTTGTTATTGAGCAGGATTTTACCGCTAAATACTCCTCCTGTTATCGTAAGGTTGATCTTTCCCAGGGATAGTCCGTTATTTACGTTACCTGCATAGATAGTGTTGATCTCTCCGCCGTTGATTGTAATATTTATATCGCCTGAAAATCTACCCTTGGGCAGGTCGACCTGGCGGCTGTTACCTACGATAATGAACTTTCCGCTATTGACCGTGATAGAAGTAGGCAGGTTGGTCTCGATCTTAGACTGACGGTCAAAGTCCTTTTGCACTCCGCCAAGAAGCGTAAGAGCCGAACCCAAATTCTTGTTCGGGAAGTTAACATTCTCAACTCCCTCACCGATAACAATAGGATTGAACTGACAAACGATCAGAAGGAACTTTCCTCCATCATCCTTGAAATTGATATTCTCAAAGGTATGAGGACCGTTCAGACCCCATCTGGAACCCTTCTTTACATATAGTGTATCATTCTGTCCGTCGCGATAGTCCTTGCCGTTATATACCTGAGTAACGGTGATATTTCCCTTATGTGCAGGTGCTATATAGTGAGAGCTGTCGCATGAAGATGAGAAATTGTAGCTTCCGCATATAACAATAGTACCTCCGTTATCACCGAGTGCCGAATAAGCATCTCCCAGCTTTCCTACAGGGGTCATATCCGTCTTTCCGTCTCCTGTGCCTCCGTCTCTGAGGTACACTACATTACCGTCAGCCGACACAGCAACGCACATAGCAGCACACATCACTATCAAAGTAAGTGCCGTTATCAGTGTTATAGCTATCTTTTTCATCTTTGTTCTCCTTTTGTGTATCTTTGCTATTTGGTTATCTTATCCGAGTACATTTTAACATAAATATACATAATATTTCAATGCTTTTTCCAGGCATTTGATATGATTTTTATTGGAGAGAATATGATTTTTGTTTTAAATGCAAATGCACACCGGCAAAGGATTTATTTTCCCCGCCTATACGGTTTTCTATCAAGTTATAAAAACACACCCTCGCATGCTAAAAAAAGAAGACCGCATCACCGACACGGTCTCCTCATTTTTTGGTAATAAAACTGCGAGATACATATTCCGATGCATATCCCGATAAAATCAGCTTGAAGTATGCTCGTAGCGGCAGCTATACTCTGTTCGTCACACTCACTCGAGCTCATCTTCCTCACAGTCGAACTGTTGTATATCTTCTTCTCCCTCACACAGCTCTTCCGGCTCGGGCTGCTCTATTCTGCTCTTCATTATTACAAAACACGTGATAAGAGCGGCGGAGAATATCAGCACAAACAATACAACCACAATACCTGTCTTTATTCTGAGCTGTACCTCATCACGCTGTTTTTCAAACAAGCTGTCAAGCGACTTTTTGAAAATGAAGTCATACACCTTTTCAAAAAATTTTCCCATTCCCTGCGTTCCTGCCGTAGCGGCAAAAGCTTCTATTCTCGATGCCATCATCATAAGGGATGTAGTGATCAGTGCACAAGCACGCACAAACGATCTCTTCATATTTGTCTCCATTCAACGGATATCTGATATATCCGAAATATAGTGTCGGCGGACTGCCTGCATAAATAGGCAATACACAACTCTCCGCTGTAATCTATAGTATATAACATAACTGCTGAAATTTCAAGACATAAAAGCAAAAACAGAGCGTGTACGCTCTGTTTTTGCTTTTTATCAGCTAAGTTTGATCTTGAGCCATCCTGATCTGTCATCGACTGACATATTGGATATCATGTCAGCTATGGGTGTCTCGTACTTACTGTCCTTGTTGTAAATAATAGGAGCTATACGTAAGGTACCTGTGCTAAAGAGCGAAATCGGGAGCTTTACCTCTGCAGCATATCCGACATCCTCATCACCGAACTGCTCGTATGTTCCCTCCATATAGACACGGCACTCAGCACCGCCTGCAGAGATCGCTTGTCCGTTTTCATCTGTGAGTGCACTCTCTCCGTTCGCGTATACAGTCAGATAGACCTGTTTTCCGGATGTGCCGGAGCTAAGCCGCAACGTCACTCTGTCAGCTGATGTTATACACTTATCAAGTGCTTCTATAGCAAAATATACATTTTCCGTGTCACGTTTTACTCGGATGCTTGCCTGTGCCTGGGTGGAGCTTCCTACATAGAATGCTTCACCTGTATCCGACCAGTCATCGAGTCTGCCATCTACATCAACTGTCGAGCTCTTTGCCGTCAGGGTATGATTAAGATATCTGTTGCCGACGTATATACCCTTGTTCTCATGTGCAGGGATAGTTCCGGTTATTACATGTGTATCCGTGATCTCAAGACAACCCCAGATGTGTACCCAGGTATCATCAAAGAAGACACCGTCATTCTTGCTCTCAGCAAACGATGTGTAGCTTGCATTGCTGTCTCCTATGAAATAATACCATGTCACTCCCCAATGGTGCGTAAATACAGTTTCTCCTGAGTAGAACTGACGTATATACGGACCTGCCTTTGAGGTATAGGCGTTCGGCACGAGCGTTGCCGGTCCCTGCTCATCGTCTCCGAGAGCATGAGGCCAAGGATCATTCCCATCAGTATATGCAAACGCCATGTTGTATGTACTGGAGGTTGGATCGCTTTCTTTGGGTACTCTCACCTCTATCGCAAGAGCGATCTTTCCGTTGTTGAGCTGTACCGCCACAGGCATCTGTCCTGAATAGTAATTTCCGTCAGTACCCGTCTTTGTTTTCTGCTGTGCTACGATCTGCCCGGAATATGCCTTTGTCAGGTCACCTGTCCATGTATTTCCGTTATCGAAGGAGCGGATCATCATAGTTCCTGTGGAATTATCGTCTGTCCTTCCTCCGAGTTCAGCCGCAACACCCTTGACATGTGTGTTTGTCCAGAATACCTCGATCTCTCCGCTTGTCAGCTGAAGTATCGAAGGCTCCCAGCATGTACCCTTGTAAATGATCTTTTCGGTGCTCCAGGTCTGGCCGTTGTTCTTTGATCTTTTCAAAACGAGTCCGTTTCCGATCGGATCTCCGACATAAGACGTATAATAGCATGCAATGACTATCAGATCTCCATTTGCCAGTACGCACGCATCTGCTGTGGAATACCATTTCGATCCTGTTGCTGACTTTCTGAAAAGCAATCCCCTGTATGTCCAATTCTTCATATCGGGGCTTGTAGCATAGTAGACAGATTTTCCGTTATCAGCATCCTGATACAGCATTATATACGATCCGTCTGCCAGCTTCTTTATTCTGGGATAGAACAGAGTGTCAATACCGAGATCGTTTTTGTCAAGAAGATATGTTTCTCTGAAATTCGACTCGAGCATACTCGACTCTGTATCATCGGCATGTGAGTCTGCTTCTCCCTTTTCGTTATACTCAGCAATACTGCCAATACCGTAGAACACAGAAGGAACACCGTTTGCTGTTTGCTCGAGCATTAGTATCATTGATATCGCATCGCGGTTAGATAACTTTCCGTCGCTGTCAATATCACATATCGAACCCGAATAGCCCGTCTGCCATCCTGCAAGATGTCTGACAACAAGCGAAATATCGCCGTTTGTAAATGATCCGTCGAGATTCATGTCCCCGACCTTTGGGCTGGTTGATGTATTCTTTGTATGTGAAAACAGCCAGTCGACTATCCCAACTGTGCTCGATGCATCATACCAGATGTTGTTATGAGTAGAGCCCTTGACCTCGGTGTAGGTCACATTTTTCCCTGCTGCAGCAAGTGCCGCACAAATACCGCGTGTTCCTTCTACGGGTACTGTTGTATCCTGCGTTCCGTGGAAAGCCCATATAGCTGTATTGCCGATCTTCTCAGCAAATTTTGCCGCACCTGATGCATCGCGTGCACCTGCCATCGGGATCGCCGCAGCAAAGAGATCCGGGAATCTGTACATCAGTTCCCAAACAGCTCCGCCACCGTTTGAAGTTCCTATTGCATACACCCTGTCTGTGTCTGTGCTATATCCCGACAAAAAGCTGTCAAGCAGCTCCTTTGCCGCATTAAGGTACTTCGACATTGATGTACGTGACATAAAGTCCGAAGTTGCCGGAAGCGACGGTACCCACTCGGATGAAGACGGGCACTGAGGTGCAATGATTATAGCATCGTAGCTTGATTGGAATATCTCGGTATTAAGACATGCACTGAATACCGTAAGCTGTTTTTCATTATCGGAGCCGCGAGAGCCGTTGCCGTGCATGTGAAGTACCACAGGATAAACTCTCGACTCGTCGTAGTTCTCCGGAATATAGTATCTGTACGGAATAGTCGTTCCCTTGGAATCGGTGAAGCTTCCTGTGAGGAAAACATCGTTTGGCTCTATACCCACTCTGGGGCTCTGCTCGGAAAATACAACCGGCACATTTCCTTCAGTGAGTACTATTCCATCAAAATTCTCTACTGTGCTCTTGGTGATCCTTCCGTTTTCCACCAGACGCTCATCAACTACAAGAACTCCGCTGCCTGTGATCGAAGAAAATCTGCCTACATTATCTCCCTGCATGATCACTACAGATCCTGCCGCTATCTCTATTGCTGTCGTGGGGTAATTTGACTTTGACACTTTGCACTCTACATCACGAAGAAGGAGAGTAGCGTTGTTTTTTACAACTATCTGAGGAGCTGTAGTCTGCCTTGAATAGAGATTTACCTTTTCCATGATAGTATCCCCTACAATAGAGAAGGTAGCACCTGTCGGCCACATCAGAGCACCAAACTCGGAGGAAGACTCTCTCGCATCCGTACCATCGGGAAGAATTGCCGTAAACTTGACAGTTCCGCCAAAATCAGGAGAGGCATTTCCTCCCATATACCCTTTACCTACAGGATATATAGTTCCGCCGCTGTTCATGACCGAAGCAATATGAGTTATACTCTTCTTCGGGGTAGAGACGCTTGTTCCGTCATTCGTGTCAGCTCCCGTATATGCCCAGAAATACTGCGTATCGGTATTTACAAGCTCAGGATATGAGAAGCTTGCACTCCATTCTTTTCTATGGTCGCATCCGTAGCACAGTTCCACGTGCTTTCCGTCGCTCACGGTATAATACAGATCATGCCCTGTAACATCACATATCCGCTCTCCCTCAAGCCTGTACAGCTTACCTCTGTACGTCGAAAACTGCTCCTCGGTCACAGCTGTTCCTATGAGGGATTTGTCTATGTATATAGTACCGTTTCCCGAATAAGAGGAAAAGCCTGCACTCTCTATAATCGCACTTCCTCCTTCAGCCACACTGAGCTTTGTGTTTTTGCCTCCTGCCGAGCTTGCAAACTGCACCGTATCCTTGATATGAAGCACTCCGCCTCTGACAACAGATACAGTCGAGAGATTTGCATTGCTGTTTCTCTCGAGAATAACCGTTTCGTCAAAAACAACACGTCCGCCTACAGTGAAGGTCGTGAGGCTGTTTATCATAAACATCCCTTTTTGACCGGTTTGGGATGAAAGGTCCGGAGACTCAGGGTCGTAATAATACGTACCGTCAGGTCCTTTTCCTGTTATCACCACAGTAGAAGCGGGGGCAAGGGTGGTCTTGCCGCTTATCCATCCCTTGTCAACAATGACTATCTTTCCTCCTTGCTCAAGTTCCGAGGAAATATCCCCAAGGGACTTTGCGGGAGTTTCTGCTGTCCGCCCTGAACGGTTGGTGGAAGTGGAATTATATCCCCAGTATCTCACCATTGTCAGGTTGGTAAGAATAGGTTCGGGCAGTACAAACTTGTCGGTTGCTCCCGATACCCACGTCTGCAGAGGTACTATGCTCAGCAACATAACTATGCTGAGTATCATCGGAACGGCTCTGCGATAAAAACTGTTTCTGCTCTTATTCATTTTTACCTCCGAACAAAGAAGTATATTCAAAATAATTTTATCACTTTATGATCAGATTTGCAATAGGAAAATAACCAATCGAAATACATTGCAGGCTTCTTTTTGTGTGATAATTGCATAAAAGAAAGAAGCAGACACAAAAGTCTGCTTCCCTCTTTTATGTTAATGAAAGGATGTTGCTATTACTTAATATTCAGCGAACATTCCTTTTATACACAAATACGGAGAGCGTAAACGCTCTCCGTATTTGTGTATAAAAGGTCAATTCATCTTTATCTATGCAAAAGCAATCGAAGATGTCAAATATCCTGCTGTATGTTATGATTCGGTTTTATTCATCCGAAGTAAGCGTAACATCCCAGCCTGCCAGCGACTGTATCATCTTTACAGCGTCTCTGTTGGTAAGCTTATCGTCTCCGTCAACGTCAGCCATGCTCACGTCCTGTGCATCAAAGCCCGAAAGCACGCGGACAAGCAAAGATACATCGCTGTTGGTCAGCTTCGCGTCAAGGTCGATATCGCCTGCGACTTTCTTTCTCTGAGAGAAGAGCCAATCAACGATACCATCGGTCTCCGCCGCCTCGTCCCAGATGTTATGGTCGCCTCCGGGAACCTCGGTATATATGATATTTCCGCCTGCCGCTTTTACCGCCGCGTACATGTCACGCGTTCCCTGCACCGGAACAGTCGCATCAGCATCTCCGTGGAAGGTCCATATAGCCGTGTCAAGCACGCCCTGTGCGTACTCGTCCATTGCATCTCCGCTTCTCGCTCCCGCAAGCGGTATTGCCGCCGCAAACAGCCCATTGCATCTGTGTATCATGTCCCAGGTGCCAAGGCCTCCGTTCGACGAGCCCGTGATATACACTCTCGTCATATCAACGCTGTAATCATCGAGGAACTTATACAGCAGCTCCTTTGCCGCGTTAAGCTCGGGGCGGATATTCTGCTTTTCCAAGTACGCGGAAGTGCCGGGGTGCTCCTCCTTGACGTACCACGAGCCTCCCGCAGGCATCTGAGGTGCTATCATTATACATTCGTGCTCACTCTGGAATATTACGGTATTGAGTGCCGCACCGTTGGTCGTGAGCTGTATCTTGTTGTCCGAGCCTCTTGAGCCTGCACCGTGCAGATAGAGCACAATGGGGTACTTCTTCTGAGGATCGTAATTCTCGGGAATGTAGTAGCGGTAAGGGATCGTAGTTCCCTTTGAATCGGTATAGCTGCCGTATGCAAAAACGTCGTTAGGATGCTTCACGGTTATCTGCCCCTGATCTGTAATAATAGTATCGAAGTTATTGATCATATCTTTTATTATGTCTACCTGAGGGTGTCTGGATATATCGATCTTTGCAGTTCCGCTTGCGGGCTTGCCGTAGATTCCGCGGCAATTTGTGAAATCTCCGCCCGTAGCGGTCACTTCAACATCGCCTGTGATCTTGTTAACGGAATTATCACAGTTGAGCTTTCCTGTAATATTACCGCCGGTAACATTGACAAGTGCGTAGCCGCCCGTTCCGTTCGAGACGCTTCCCGCATAAAGATTGACTATCTCTCCGCCTGATATGTTGATATGAGCACAACCGGTATAGGTCTTGCTCACCTGACGGCTGAAGCCTACGACAACAAATCTGCCGCTCTCGACGGTGATCTTGGTATCCTGATCAAGCAACGAGGTATTATAAATGCCTATACCCGACTGGCAGCCGCCAAGTATCGTAAGCGACTTTGCAACGGTAGTACCTGTAAAGTCGAACGACTTTATACCCTCTCCCATTACCAATGGATTGAACTGGGCTATAAAGAGAATATAGTTATTCGTAGCTGAGGTATCTCCCTTGAAATTGATGTTCTCAAATCTCGTAGGTCCGCCCATTGCCCATCTTCTGCCCTGTCCTTCAATATACACGGTGTTCGCATCTCCATTACGGTAGTCAACTCCGCCGTATACCTGCGTTACCTTGACCTCTCCTGTATGTGAGGGTGCGGTGAAATGTGCATTTATCTCGAATTCACCGCATACTACGATAGTACCGCCTGCAGTACCAAGCTTTTGATATGCTAAAGTAAGGGTGTTTGTCGGTGAGTCGGGACTTGACCCATCTCCCGTACCGCCTTTTTTGAGGTAAACTACATTTTCTTCGGCAGATGCTCCTATCCCGAAAAAGCCTACAGTGCAAAGCATCAGTGATGCCATAACCGCCATAATGATAATCAAACTCAATCTTTTCATGATCATTCTCCATCTCATAATAAATGTATAGCTCCACGGCATAATACTACCGCCAAAATCTACTTCGATCAATGCTGAACACCAAAACTATAGGATGACAAATAGCAAAAAATAATTTTCCTATGTAACAAAAAAGCATGACAGAGATTTTATTCTCTGTCATGCTTTTTAACATACGTTACTCCTCGTCGCAATGACAGCAGTCGCAGTCATCCTCGTCGCAGCAGTCACATGTGCAATCGAACGTTTCGCCGCACTCGGGGCATACTATCGCCGAGGGATCATCCTCTGCCTCGATGAGAACACACTCACCGCATGCGGGACACTCAACCTCAAACTCATCATCGTCAAAATCGTCGCAGTCGCAGCAATCGCACTCATCGTCATCCTCATAGAGATCAGCTTCTACATAGCCGAGATCTTCATCAAGCTCTTCGCAATACTCGTAAGCTTCCTCTACTTCTGCTGCAACATCCTCAAGGTCATTTGCCATATCCTCAAGAAGGTCAACGATCTTGAGCAGTACCTTTGCCTCTGCGTTCTTCTCGTCAAGAGCAAGCCCTTCGCAAAGGCCCTTGATATATGCTACCTTTTCAATAACAGTCATCATGTTTCTCCTATTTCAGTATTAAAATTGCGGTAAGACCGCTGTGTTGTTCCGATATTTACGCTCTGGAAAGATACTCGCCTGTTCTCGTATCTATCTTGAGAACTTCTCCCTCATTGATAAAGAGCGGAACCTTGATCTCTGCACCTGTCTCAAGTGTTGCGGGCTTGAGGCTGTTTGTCCCTGTATTTCCTGCAAAACCGGGATCGGTCTTCTGTACCTTGAGCTCTACGAACGTAGGAGGTTCAACAGAGAATACATTTCCCTTGTAGGATACGAGCTTAACCATCATCTCTTCCTTAACAAACTTGAAGCTGTCGGGAAGCTTGTCCGCGTTGAGCGGAACCTGCTCGTATGACTCCATATCCATGAAGTAATAAAGCTCACCGTCGTTGTAGAGATACTGCATCTCTTTTCTCTCGATATATGCGTTCTCAAACTTGTCAGTAGGGTTATAAGTTCTCTCAAGAACTGCTCCTGTGATAACATTTCTGACCTTGGTTCTTACGAACGCTGCACCCTTACCGGGCTTAACATGCTGAAACTCAATTACCTGGAGAACGTTTCCGTCCTGCTCAAATGTAATACCGTTCTTAAAATCTCCTGCTACTACCATAATACACCTGTCTTCTCAGCGGCTCGATTATTTTAGAGTCTTGGAGTTATACAGCCGCCGTTGTATAACTTTGCATAGTAATTTACTATATTGTACAGTATATCCGCTGATTTTTCAAGACATTTTTCAAAAATTTTCTCACAATTCTATCAGCTCTTTGGGTGATGCTGTAATATTTTGTGCACATCCGTCTCCGATAACAACCATATCCTCGATACGGCAGCCGCACACTCCCTCTATATAAATTCCGGGCTCTACAGTCACGACATGCCCGCTTGCCAATCGTTTGTCGCCTGACCTCGATGAAAGCCGCGGAGACTCGTGGATACGTCTGCCCACTCCGTGACCGAGACTGTGAGAAAACAAAGAGGGATACCGACACTCGGTAATATCTCTTGCCACACGGTCAGCTGCGGCACACAGAACTCCTTCAGTGATATACTCAAGAGCCGCCGTCTGAGCATGCAGTACCGTATCATACAGCTCACGCATCTGCCCAGTCGCACGTCCCACACATACAGTACGCGTCATGTCAGAGCAATAACCGCCGTATATACAGCCGAAATCCATCGTCAGAAAGCCTCGCTCTATAGCAGTATTTCTCGGTACTGCATGAGGTCTGGATGAAGCACTGCCGCTGGCAGCTATGATGTCAAAGCTGGCACCGGACGCACCCATCCTACGCATAAAGAACTCAAGTTCAAGAGCAATATCCCTCTCGGTAATACCCTCTTTTATATATCCGAGAATGTGCGTAAACGCGGCATCGGTGATCTTCTGTGCAGAAATGATCTTCTCTATCTCGTCGCTGTCTTTTTTTGACCTGAGATCATCCATCATACTGCCTGTCGGCAGTACCCTGTACGGTTCAAGAGCCCCCCGAAACCGCATCGCATCATAGTAAGAAAGCTCCATATCCTCGATGCCTACCGTGCAGACCCCATTGTCGGAGAGCAAGCTGCAAAGCAGCTCTGACAAGTTCTGCGGAGCACATATACATTCAAACCCAGCGTCAGCCTCTGCCTTTGCAGCTTCTATATATCTGGGATCTGTGATAAGATACGCACGCTCGGGACATACAAGCAAATATCCGTCCTCAAAGTCAAAGCCGCACGCCCAGCTTTGGTTTACCGTGCAGGATATGAGCATGCTTCCAAGCTCCCTTGACCTCATCTCTTCTCTCAGCCTGTCCAGTCTGATTCCCATTACAGTTTACCGAGCCTTTCCATGTAGTAATTTTTCATAGTGAGAGCATCGTCGCTCTGGGTGCCTGCACTCTCGGATATGATAGAGGGACAGTAGCCATACTTGGCAAGCACCTCCATCAGAGGACGGTAGTCAGGGCCGAACGGTGCTTCATCCGAAAAGCACAGGTGCTTTTTTTCTCCCGAGCCTGTATGTTCGATACGTGAAAAGTGACAGTGCATGTATTTCGCCGCATCATCACCGAGCTCCTCTCCCACACGCTCGAATATGTATCTGTAAGAGTCAGAATCGGTAAAGCGATCCCCGAGCTCCCTTGCATGCATGTGACCGAAGTCCACGACAGGAACAAATCTCGGAGATATCTTGCAAAGAGTGATGACCTCCTCAAGAGTCCCCAGCTGATTTACCTTTCCCATAGTTTCGAGTCCCAGCTTGATATTCGTATCTCCGATCTCATCCAGTGTCCGTGCCAGAGTATCTGCGGCAAGTGCCATTGCCTCTTCACGCGATATCTTTGCGGCACTTCCGGTATGGATAACTATAGTGTGAGCACCAAGCAGCTCTGCCGCGTGCAGACTCTGCTTTATATAATCTATACTCTTTAGCCTTTTCTCAGCTTCTATACCCGAGAGGGATATAAAGTACGGTGTGTGAAAAGACATTGATATACCGTGGATCCGTGCCTGATCCCCTATTGCTCTGAGGGTATCATCGGATGTACGCAGTCCGTTTCCTGCCTCATATTCATAGCAGTCAAGTCCAATCTCTCTTACCCACGAAGGTGCCTCAAGGGTGCTTTTTTTCTTTGCCGAGTAGAACGCCTCGCTGTTTCCTCCCGGACCAAAATATGCTCTTTCTCTCATGTGATATGATCTTCTCCTGTGTTCCGTTATTTTATTCTTATGTTTGCCTGTAAAAGTTCATCAGATAGCGGCTTGTACCACTCTTTTGCCGTGTAATGTGCCCATTTTGAGTTTTCGTGCCAGATGATATTTTTCACCCTGCCGTCAGTACCGACTGTAATGCACGGATGATCTATGTGACTTCCGTGGCATATATATGATAGTTCGCCTGACTGTGCGATAAGTTCTTTTTTCTCATTATAGACCTTGCCATCGGAGGATATCATTATATAAGCTCCCCAATACAGCTGCAAAAGATACACTGCATCCTCTCCGAAAGAAAGTGCTCTCGGAGGAGATATTCCGTTCATATCGTAGTAGACCTGACCGCCTGTAAGAAATGCGTATCCCGATATTGAATGAAGCCGCGGAATGTCCGTGAGCAGCTTCGCCCTCTCGCTTTCATGCTCGGATCTTACACTGCCGTCTGAGAAGAGATAGGTAGGATCATAGTCATCTGTGTACGCAACGTCAATTATCTTTGCCCGGTCTTTGTACGGAGCGTTCTCGCGTAAGAGCAGATTTCCCTTGTGGCACTGACGCACCGAGCCGTCCGAATATAATATTGTAAACCGCATATAGCTCTTGCCGTCTGCTATCTTCGCTACACCAACCTCGCTCTGAAGCTCGGATACCAGTCTGTCAATAGTGTCCTGAGAGCTTTGTGTCATGCAATGCGAGCATTTTCCCTCATCTGAATAGCATCTCTCCCCCTGCTCTCTGCCTTTGTCATAAAATACCCTGAGCGAACCGTCCTCTCGGATACATATACACACATAGTGATAGTAAAAATTTACCGAAAAAAAGGATATCACTCCGGTAAGCTCCGTATCAGGTGTATACGTCATTGCCGTTATCTTTCCGTCTGACTCTGCCACGTATATAAATCTCGGTGTTCCATTCACATCAGAGTAGAGAAAACCAACGTCACTGAGTACGCTCTCGTCCCTGAGTTCAAAAAACAGATCCGGAGACACAACACAGACGGCATTTGCATACGCCGCCCTTGTCAGTTTTGCCGCTCGATCGTTGCTGTCACTCCATCCATCCGCTCCGAGAAGCGAAAACAGTCCATACGCGTATTGATAGTTCTTAGCATCCTCAGCTTCACAAGCAGCTTTATACAAGTTCTGTTTGTCTTCATCCGAAAAAACACGCCCGGGAGCTTTGACGAGCCTTCCGTCAGAACCTATCTCCCCGGGGTGCGGTGCGGTTTCTTCGGTATCGGGGTGCTGTTCCGTATCCGCTACAGTATCAATATACGTAGCTTTGTCTGTTTCAGACTCTAGTGAGAAATCGTTGATGTGGCTGTGTGTTCTGCCACATCCTGCAATGCTCAAAAGCATGCACAAAAGCACACAGAAAAAAACGAAAAAGTTTCTTTTCATAGTACACCTCCATATATTCTTCTGCTTTGATTTTATCACAATTTCAGCCGTTATTCAAGCATTCTCTCAAATATGCAGTACGGTTTTATACCGTTTTTGCGGGAGTCTGCTTTTATTATCCTTTTTTGTAAAAAAATTCATTTTCCATCTTGTAAATTTCAAAATCATATTATATAATAATTGTGTTTGGTAATTAACTAAACATGTTTTTGCACAAACTAAACTTGATTAAAATTTCATTTCATATATAAGAGGACAGAAAAATGGTAACTGAATTCAAGCGTATCGGCATTCTCACCGCAGGAGGAGACGCCCCGGGAATGAACGCCGCTATCAGAAGTATCACCCGTGCCGCTATAGACAAGGGTGTTGAGGTAATGGGTATTTATCACGGCTTTAAAGGGCTGGTAGAAGATCCCGACAACAGCGTCCGCGAGCTGAAGATGCGTGATGTTTCCAACATCATCAACAACGGCGGTACAATGCTCTGGACTGCAAGATACGACGATTTCATAAATGTGGAAAAACAGAAGGCGGCTGCTGACACCTGCAGACGTCTCGGCATCGACGGCGTTATTGCTATCGGCGGCGACGGTACCTTCAGAGGTGCTGTAGCTTTGGCAAATCAGGGTATCCCCACCATCGCTATCCCCGCAACGATAGACAACGATATCATCTCGACCGATTACACCATCGGTTTTGATACCGCTGTAAACACCACGATCGAAATGGTAGACAGACTCCGCGATACATGTGAGTCTCATGCCAGATGTAACGTGGTTGAAGTAATGGGACGCGGCTGCGGCGATATTGCTCTTTATGCAGGAATCGCAACCGGTGCAACCATTATTCTCATAGATGAGATCAAATTCAACGAGAATGACATCTTCAAGAGAATCAATAAGTACAAAGAGAAAGGCAAGCGTAACTTTATCATCATGGCAAGCGAAAACGTAGGTGCAAAATACTGCGAATATCTCCATGAAAAGATCGAAGAAAAGACAGGTATCGAGACCAAGTTTGCCAGACTCGCTCATGTTGTACGCGGCGGCTCGCCCACACTCCGCGACAGACTCCTCGGTGCTACTATGGGCGTCAAGGCGGTTGATGAGCTTCTCGACGGCAAGTCCAACATCGTTATCTGCGAGCTTGATGACAAGATAGAGTCTGTAGATATCGAATTTGCTCTTGCTATGTACAAGCTCCACAAGAAAAAAACCACGCCCGAAGAGCTCGCGGCTAACTTCTCCGCAGAACAGATAGCTGCCATGCAGGCAAGATGCCTCGAGGCAAGGACCAAGATGGAGACCTTCTACAAAATGGCAGAAGAAATATCCAAGTGATCATAAAAACAAAGCCCGTCCCCCTGCACTCATTGAGTACAGGGGGACGGTTGTTTTGCTTTATCTATCATTATTGCGGATATATCTGTTTTCCGCTCGTAGGACCGAGAATAACAGCAGTATCCGCACCGTCACCGTTATCTCTGAATATGAGACGGTCGATGCAGACTGCTCTGGGTGTAGGATCATCAGCGGACTTCAGGCAATGGTAAACTACCCACAGCTCGCTTTCGTCAGGTGAGGATACGATATATGTACAGCCCACACCGTACAGCTGTTCTGTCGAAGACAGTATGGGATTGTTTTTATTTTTCGTATAATCGCCAAGAGGTGAGGTGCTTGTCGCATATCCCTCACCGTAAGAGCTCATCCAATGAGAGCCTGCGTAGAAAAGATAATAATATCCGTCATGATAATACACGTTCGGTCTCTCGCACACTCTTCCCGAAACTCCGTTTTCCTGCTTTTTCTCCCAAGCCTCGGTGGGATATGCGAGCATTTTGACCGAGTCACGGTCGATCGTTACAATTCCGTCAGAGAAGCTGACCTTTGCTCCGAAGATACAGTTGCCGTATTCGGAGAGAGTCTGATACCAATAAAGATACGTCTGCCCGTCAGGAGCAGTAAATGCAAATGCTCCCGCACTCATAGCACCGCACACCTGCTCGTCAAGCTTTGTCTGCTTTGTTTGTGTGTACGGGCCTGTGAGCTTCTCTGAGGCAGCAACGCACATAATCGTCTCTGTACTGTCAGAGGAGATATACGTCGTATAGAACATATAGTATATTCCGTCATACTTGAAAATTGACGCACCGCCGTAATAGGTATTTCCCCAGAGAGTGCTTTTGTCGGTCAGAGCACCCTTGTACTCGAAATTGACAAGGTCATCACTCTCGTAGTAATCAAATCTGCCCGTAGTCATGAGATAGTATTTGCCATCCTCACAGTAAACGGTAGGATCGCCCAAGTCATGATAACTGAGCACAGTTGGATTTTCAAATGTACGCATGCCGGTGTCCGAGATATCGTTGACATACATGTTATCTATCGACATGGTGCAGTTGTGAGTGCGAAAACCGACACCGCCCCACAGATACGGATCCGGGTCTGTATATTCTATTACAAGGGCATTGTCTACCCACACCGAGATATCCGCACCGCATACGGCAACGCGGAAATTGTAGGTCCGTCCGGTGGACAGCGGCATGGAATAGGAGGCAACTCCCTTCCAGTTATAGTTGAACTTTCCCAGTACTATCTTGTTCGTTCCAAAGCCCACAAAATATCCCTGCAGGGCATTGGTAAGCGACGAGTCTGTCATAGAAGTGTCTACCGTCATGCCTGATGCTCTGACCAGCAGTCCCATATTTGTGTAGGATGATATCGGTGTTATATCAGCCTCAAAAATGTAATCCCCCCATGACTCACATCCGTATAGCCGCTTAGCATAGCCGTCAGCAGTCAGAGAAGCACCGTCCTGTGTCCACGCTCCGTTTGATGCAAGAGGTGTAACATCTGAAGCAAAGTTGAGCTTTATCACTTCTGCATCATCTGCTGCACACACACGTACAAGCGAAATATCCGCACTTCCCCGATCCACCTTTATACTAAGAGCACACGCCCCCTTTGATAGATTCACATGGCGTAGCACGCATGCTCCCCTCCCTGCGG
>JAZNOK010000047.1:0-1993 GCA_045580775.1 Eubacteriales bacterium | reverse complement strand
TGCCCAAATCGGTGACCACCGCTATCGGAATCGGAATAACCGAGGAGCTTGGGGGAGATCCATCTGTCACTGCTGCAGCAATAATCTTTACGGGCATATTCGGTAATATTGCGGCGCCGCTCCTTGTATGGCTGTTCAGAATAAAGGATCCCGTGGCAAAGGGCGTTGCCATCGGCACCGCATCTCACGCCGTCGGCACGGCACGTGCCATGGAGATGGGCGAGACAGAGGGTGCTGTCAGCAGTCTGTCCCTGGTCGTTTCGGGGATCATCACCGTTATCGGTGTCAACCTTTTCGCGGGACTTATATAAAGAATACCCTCACGGACAGATTGCACAAGTCCGTAAAAAACGGACAATAGAAAAGAAACACCCTCCTATGGTATAATAAAGAAGAGCCATAGGAGGGTAAATTTATGCCAAGAGAATACCGACACATCAAACAATATGAAAAAGAGATATTTGCACTAAAGGAACAGGGATTAACACATCGTGAAATAGGAGAAAGGTTAGGGTTTCCACGAGAAAAAATCAAAAAATTTTTCAGTAGACATAACAGGGATCAGAAAAAGCTGTCAAGAGGAATAATGATCAAACCCAAAGGCAGACCGAGAAAAGACGGAACGGTATTACCACCATCAGTACAACAGATGAGCAAGCTCTCACAATTGCAATACGAGGTTGCACAGAAGGAAAGATACATAAAGAGCCTTGAAATGGAAAACGAACTAATGCGGGATTTTCTCTCGCTCACAGAAAGGAAGTGAGAACAAGCGTAAAATATATGGTAATCTACCGTCATAAAGAAAAATATTCGATCAGTGAGATGTGCCGGTTCTTCGAGGTGTCGAGAAGTGGCTACTATGACTACGTCAAAAGGATGGACATACCTGCAAAGGATCTTCCTTTGGCTGAGAAGATCAGAGAGTGTCAGGAGAAATGCGGAAAGACTTACGGTTACCGCAGAGTACATATATGGCTTGAAAGACAAGGGATTCATAAGGATCCGAAGACAGTTCTTAGAGTAATGCAGAAATACAATTTGCTGTCAGTGATCAGACGTCGCAGATACTACAAATACACAGAGTATCTTCATCGATATGAAAATCTCTGGAAGCAGGACTTTCATGCGGATAGACCGAATCAGAAGTGGGCAACGGATATTTGGTACATACCTACAACGCAAGGTTTTCTCTACCTCTCTATCATACGTGATCTGTATGATAATAGTATTGTAGCATACAAGACCGGGACACAGCAAACGGTAAATCTCGTACTTGATACAATTAAAGCAGCCAGGAGAAAAGAAAAGATCACTGCGGAGCTGCAACTCCACAGTGACCAAGGCTTTCAATACACATCTCATCCGTATTTTAAGCTAATACAATCATACAACATTACGCCGTCAATGTCAAGTAGGGGTAACCCATATGATAACGCTATGGCGGAAAATTTCTTCTCAATTCTCAAAACCGAGTGCATCCACCGGGTGAAACTCAAAACCTATGAGGAGGCTCGCCTCCTCATAGACGAGTACATTCGCTTCTACAACAACGAACGTATTCAATCTAAAACAAAACTGACTCCGCTTGAATTGCGAAGTCAGTATGTTGCTTAAATCTTATTTTGCCTACCATAGGGGTGTTTTTGTGCTGTCCGTACAATCCGGGGCACTTCAGAAGGATCGGGGAATTCTTATTTATTTGATTTTTACAGATCCGACTCTGTATCCGTAATCCATGCTGTAATAATCATCTGACACGGCAAGCTTTATTTCACGACCTTCGTCGTTTGTCATTCTGAAATATACAGACCACTCTCCCGCGTACAGCAAGTCACTGTCAAACGATACCTTTCCCGATGCTCCGGGAAGTATTTCCGATGACAGGACCTCATCAGATTTAACTGTAACAGTGCTGTCTCCGTTTACAAGAGTAAGCTGTGCAGGATAATTCTCGTATGACCTTGCGGAACCTTTGTTTGAAACCGTTACC
>JAZNOK010000046.1:0-12348 GCA_045580775.1 Eubacteriales bacterium | reverse complement strand
CGCTGCTGCTGTTACCGCTGCTGCTGTTACCGCTGCTGCTGTTACCGCTGCTGTTTTCCGGAGCTTGCGTCTCATTGCCGGCACCCGGTTTTGTATCGACAGGAACATCATTCTCTCCATTCTGAGATGTCTCGGGAGAATTTGTGCCTGTAGCATTTGTATCGGCAACAATACCGCTCTGTGTATCCTGCTCTGCGGTCTGTGTATCCTTGTTCTCAGGCTGTGTTTCGGTACCGGTCAGAGCTGTACTGCTGTCAGCGGATGTATTATTCTCACTGTCAACATCGGTATCGTTCAGCTGTACATCAGATGTAGCATCAGTTTGCTCGGTAAGATCATCAGTCTCAGAATTACAGCCGCACAAAACTGCCGCCAGCACAAGGCAAACAAAAAAATATTTAATAATGAAGTATGACTGCTTGTTCATAACTAGGCTTATTCCTTTCAGCACATGTGAACTCTCAAAAGCTCGGTGATAGTCTAAAAACGCACTGCAAACCCCAAAAAACAAAAGTCGGGAGGGCATAACATTTCTGAACAGAGTAACTCTTCAAAAAGCACCCACCCGACATCTGTCAAGTGTCAACAGTATTGATATTTACTTCACACTATTACTTAAATACGCTCTTATCTTGTTCCGTGTTTACAAGTTATCTCTGCAAATTTGATTCGATCCCACTCAAATAAAGTCATGTGCAACTATGTCGCAATTATGAGACATTATTCAACTGTGACCGACTTTGCGAGGTTTCTCGGTTTGTCAACGTCACATCCACGCTCGGTAGCTACGTAATATGCTACAAGCTGCAATACAGTTGCGGCGGGGAGAATTGCCAGCAGCTCGTCGATCTTCGGAATAACAAAGTGATCTGCACTCTCTCCGATAGCACCTACAGCATCCTCTGAGCAGACTGAATATACAACAGCTCCTCTGGCCTTTACTTCCTTTATGTTAGACAGGGTCTTTTCATACAGGGAGCTTACCGTAGATATTGCGATAACAGGCATTCCCTCTGTAATGAGAGAAATAGTACCGTGCTTGAGCTCTCCTGCGGCATAAGCCTCAGAGTGAATGTAAGATATTTCCTTGAGTTTCAGCGAACCCTCCATAGCAAGAGCATAATCAATGCCGCGTCCGATGAAGAACAGATCAGGGCACTCCATGTATGCCATGGATGATTTTTTGATATCTTCCGCACGTGCAATGACATCGGCTATCGTCTCGGGAACACGCACAAGCAACTCCTCCGAAAGCTGTTTTGCTCTCTGATCTGTAATGTTGCCTCTGAGATGTGCCGCACCAATAGCAAGCGTTGCCAAAAGAGCAACCTGAACGGTATATGCCTTTGTACTTGCAACAGCGATCTCAGGTCCTGCCCATGTATAAAGGACATTATCAGCGTCACGTGCAATAGATGAGCCCATGACATTTACTATTGCAAGAGTATGAGCACCCTTTTCCTTTGACATTCTAAGAGCCGCAAGAGAGTCTGCCGTCTCACCCGACTGAGAAATAACGATAACAAGGTCTCCCTTGCCTATGATGGGGTCATTGTACCTGAACTCACTGGCGATCTCTACCTGAGTGCTTATTCTGCACAAAGATTCAAAGAAAGCCTTTGCGGCAAGTCCGGCGTGCATTGCAGTTCCGCATGCGACAATGTGTATACGCTCTATCTCACGGAATATCTCCATGTCTATGTTCTCATCATCAAACCAGGGCAGTCCATCCTTTATTCTCGGAGATACGGTCTTCTTGACAGCCTCGGGCTCTTCGTTTATCTCCTTGATCATAAAGTGAGGATATCCGCCGCGTTCAGCCGCCTCAACATCCCAATGGGCTGTATTGACTGCCTTGTTTATCTCATTGCCCTCATCGTCGAGAATAGTAATGCTGTTCTGCTCTACTATAGCTATCTCACCCTCGGTGATCTGATAGTAGTCTCTGGTATGACGGAGGATAGCCGTAATATCCGACGCTACATAGTTCTCTCCCTTTCCGATACCGATGATGAGAGGAGAGTCCTTCTTTGTAGCCCAGATCCTCGTCGGATCATCTGCAAACAGTATGGCAAAAGCATAGGCACCCTTGACCTCAGCCAGAGTCTTTCTGATTGCCTTGTACTTATCATTTCCGCAGAGCTTGTAGTTTCTGTCGAGCAACAGTGCCGCAACCTCTGTATCCGTATCACTCTTGAAAGCGTATCCCGCCGATATGAGCTCTGCCTTGAGCTCAACATAGTTCTCGATAATTCCGTTGTGTACTATCATCAGAGATTCTGTACCGTGAGGATGGGAGTTTGTATCAGAGGGAGCACCGTGCGTTGCCCATCTGGTATGGCCTATTCCGCAATGGGAGTTAAAGAGCTCTGCATGATCCTTGAGCTTTTCCTCGACATTTTTGAGTCTGCCCTGTGCCTTTACCGTAACGAGAACTCCGTCCTCTGTAAAAGCAGACACTCCGGCACTGTCATACCCTCTGTACTCTAGTGCATAAAGTCCCTCGACGAGCCTCTTTGTAGAAACATCATCTCCGATATAACCTATTATTCCGCACATAATTATGTCATACTGCGATACGACCGACTGCATGAGCCGCATCGCTTTTTCCTTTTTATTATTTACCATCCGCATGTCTTTGTTTTGAGTTTACACTCATATTTGTACATACGGTACGGCATGGCTATGCCGCGGAGGTATCCGCCGAAAACTCGATAAACCTCCGACCTCGTCAACCGCACAAGCGGCATGGCGCTATCATTTTCTGATTTAGCAGTCAAAAAATAAAGCAAGCGTAAAGTATGTTCGTCCGCTTGCCGTGATATGGGGTATCCGAAATATTCAGATACCCCACTACTATCATTATATTCAATTTTGCAAAAAAGTCAAGTATAACTCAATCTTTTACAAAAATTCTGTATTTTGCACAAATTACCCTATATGCGAAAATTAATAAGCAGACAGGAGCTGTTCAAGCTCTCGTGCCGTTCTCTCAACTATCGAGAGTGTCTTTTCATAATCCTCACCCTCTGCCATGACACGAATCAGAGGCTCGGTTCCGGAAGGTCTGATAACAAGTCTGCCTCCATCTCCTATCTCACGCTCGGTATCTTTGAGGAGCTTTTTCACCTTGCTGTCGGTGTAGAAAGCAACCTTCGCCTCATTTGTAACTCTGATATTCACCATAGCCTGAGGATATCTGGTCATAATATTCTTGAGCTCTGAAAGCTTCTCTCCCGAGCGTCTCATGTGGCTGAGCAGCTGAATTGACGTAAGCTGACCGTCACCTGTCGTGCAGTAGTCTCTGAATATAATATGTCCGGACTGCTCGCCTCCGAAATTGTATCCGGAGAGCAGCATCCTCTCAAGTACATATCTGTCACCGACCTTGGTTGCTACGAACTTGATATCGTTTGCATCGCAGAATTTGCCAAAACCAAAGTTTGTCATGATCGTACCGACAACGGTATTACCTGCAAGCTTACCTCTTTCCTTCATGTCCTTGGCAATGATAGCCATGACCATGTCTCCGTCGATAAACTCGCCCTTTTCATCTATACACAAAAATCTGTCAGCGTCTCCGTCATAGGCGATACCTGCATCAACATCATGAGTAAGAACATACTCACGCAGAGCCTCCATGTGAGTAGAACCGCAACCGTCGTTGATGTTATATCCGTCAGGCGAGTCAAACATGATCTCAGCCTCAGCACCCAGTGCTTCAAAGAGCTTTTTCGCAGTAACAGAAGCAGATCCGTTTGCACAGTCGACCGCAACCTTGAGTCCTTCGAGCGAGTGGGAAGTAGTGGAGCACAAATGCTCTATATAGTCATCCACCGCACGTGTAGCATACGTGACCTGTCCGATCTCCTTTGCAGCAGCTACCTCCACCTTCGGAGTATTATCAAGTACGATAGACTCGATTCTCTCCTCGAGTGCATCAGGAAGCTTGTAGCCTTCCTCTGAGAAGATCTTTATTCCGTTATACTCACTCGGATTGTGTGATGCACTGATCATTATTCCCGCATTCGCCTTGTACTTTCCGACAAGGAAAGCAACAGCAGGGGTAGGAACGACCCCAAGATGTATTACATCTGCTCCTACAGAACAAAGTCCTGCCTCAAGGGAGCATGCGAGCATGTTTGATGACAGTCTAGTATCCATACCCACAACGACCACAGGATGAGAACGTCTGCCTCCGGACAGGACGGTAGCTACAGCTCTGCCGATCTTCATTGCTATCTCGCATGTAAGAAATTCATTGGCTATTCCTCTGACACCGTCAGTTCCAAACAATCTACCCATTTTTTACCTCTTTTTTCGCGTATTCACACGTTGTTTTTATATTTTTTTGACTATTTTATCGCCTTTGTGAATTGAGTCTGCCGGTACATATCCTCTTACTCTGGTAAGCGGATATATCGTGCAGTTGCGTCCGATAACAGACCCGGGACAAAGCACACTGTTGCAGCCTACCTCTACGTAATCACCCAATATCGCACCGAACTTGCGAAGACCGGTCTCGACCTTCTCTGTGCCGCAAAGCACGGTGACGTTGGTCTTGTCACTCTTGACGTTTGAAGTGACAGAGCCTGCTCCCATGTGGGAATGATACCCAAGAACAGAGTCTCCTACATAGTTGTAATGCGGAGTCTGCACCCCGTCAAAAATAATTGAGTTCTTTACCTCACAGGAGTTACCTACGATACTTCCCTTACCTACTATAGCACAACCGCGTATATAAGCACAGTGGCGTATCTCCGCACCCTCACAGATTATCGTGGGACCGTCTATGAATGCCGTTGGGGCTACCTTCGCATCCTTTGCTATCCAGACGTTTTCTCCCACCATGTCATATATATCCGAAGAAAGCGTTTTCCCTATCTCACAAATGAACCCCTTGATCTTCGGCAATGCCTCCCAAGGGTACTCGGTTTTCTCCAGCAACGGAGCGGCAATGCTCTTTGACAGGTCAAAAAGCTCAGCTGTCTTTGCAATATTTGCCATGATCATCCTCCGACTTTCTTTGTTATCTTTTTATATTTTAACACTAATCACAGTATTTGTCAACCAAAAAGAAATATTCACCGCCGAGTCAGCACGCCGATGCACATCTACACTTTTTTCTTTTGCCTTTGTTTTGATCCTTTGTTCTCTGATTGTCCGCTCGTTGCGTGTCTCTTCTTTTTCTTCTTCGCAGCCGAAAAGCCAAATGTCCCAAGCTTTTTCCCCAGCTCATAATACTCTCCGTGAGCGTAAGCCGCCAGTCCCGCCCTCTCGATATGAAGTTTGCCGTTTTTGTCAAGGAGACTCTCGTCTACACGAACACCGACTATATCAGCCAAAAACATGTCATGAGTTCCGAGTTCAATAATATCAGTGAGCTTGCATTCAAGCGACAAAGGACACTCGGCTATAGACACACACCCTACCTTCTCCGCGGGCTCAGGGGTAAGCTTGCATTCCTTGAACTTGTCCTTTTTCGCCCCGGTATACATGCCGCAATAGTCAGCCGCCCTTACCAGCGATGCCGGTGTCAGATTTATTACAAGCTCTCCGCTCTCCTTGATGATATCATACGAATGACGGCTTGGTCTGAGTGAGATGTAGGTCTTTGGAGGGATGGTATTGATTATTCCCGTCCATGCCACAGTTATTATGTTTTTTGTATCTCCGCTGCCGCAAGAGACCATTACAGGAGGCAAAGGAGCTATCAATGCCCCGCCTCGCCATGATACTTTAGCCATACGCCTTCTCTTTTCTCAGCTTTTCTTTTTATTGTAATCTTCGTTTTTCTTGAGTTTTTCCCTTACACCGTTTTCACGCTGAATATAGGTGTTGTCAAGTATGCCTGTCATAGACGCACGAAACTCAAGTATATACTCCTGACGCAGAGCCGCCTGCTCTGCTTTTTCCTGCTCCGTCAAGCCCTCTGTGCGTGACTTGCGTGCCAAAGCATTGATCCTCTCCAGTTTTGCTTTTTCCATTTTTCTTCTCCGTTTTAATTAAAGCATTTTTTGCATTTTTTGTATCCCTCAGCACTCAACCTGTCAAGGTCCGCCGAGCTTTCTTCACGATCGCCGTCTGTCAGTTCCCGTGCATAAGAACACTTGAACGTGTGTACAGTATGTGTTCTTGTGTTTAGCACATATTTCGGCTCCTCTGTCTCGGGCACGGGGAGTGTATTTGGCAGCTGTCCGGGAATATTTGTATATCCTGACCAATACTCTTGATCCGACGCACTCGCCGCGAGTATTCCCGTACCGTCTGTGCAGATAATTACCGTAGAGTCTCTGTCTGTGAAAAACAACCTCGCACCAATGCTCCTCCATCTGTCCACAGCAAAAGGCCCCGGATGTCCGTAGCTGTTGTTTTCACCGCATGAAAATACAGCATACCTCGCTGCTGTAGCTGCCACGAATTGTGCCGTCGAGGATGTGTTTGCCCCATGGTGTCCCGCCTTTACCGCTGTTGCACTCAGATCAGCTCCGCAGGATAAAAGCTCAGCCTCCGCCTCTTCTCCTGCATCCCCCATAAAGAGAAATCGGTGCTCACCGTAGCCAACAGACAAAACAGCACTCAGATCATTTTCATCCTCATAGACGCTCTCGCCGGGAGACAGAAACGTACCGTTCGCCCCTCCCAGAACAAAGCTGACATCTCTGCGAGCGATCTCTGTGGATACCGAGTGCTTCTCTATAGAACTCATAAGATACCCATACTCGTCCTCATCGCTCTCATATTCTGTCATGTATAACACCCCGATCGAAAACTCATCCAAGATCTGCGGTGCTCCGCCTATATGGTCGGAATGAGGATGCGTCAGCAAAAGAATGTCAATACTATCATACCCGAGGCTTTTTACATACCCGACAACATCCCCGGCATGCTCTCTATCTGTCGCATCTATCATGAGAGTGTGCTCTCCGTCGATCTCAACAAATGTACAGTCTGACTGTCCTACATCAAGATAATGAACGGTCATTATCCCTCTGCCTCTGTATACAGATGTGCCGGAGGAGCATCCGAGCAATGTAGAAATGAGAATCCCCGCGATAATACAAAGCGTGCACCTCGTCACACTCGCCCTATCTAAGCCCCTCATCCAAACTTCCCCCACATGACCGTACTCTGAGCCGTATACCGACATGGACATATTTGCCCCCGGCACCCCTCGGCTATCATCTCATTATACCATCCAAAACCCGTTTTGTAAATACAAAAAAAGCAGGTTGCACCTGCACACTTACGTATATCCTGAATATTACTCATCACAGCGATACAGCGTGATAAGTAAAACAATAATCCCTTATAATTTCTACTATTGTAGATATTGATCATACATCCTGCAACTGACACATACAAAAAAGCTCCGCAGTATTCGAGAAAAACTTGAGTACTGCGGAGCTTTTTTGCAGAGCACGGTTACTTTATTTAGAGCCGGCTACATATTAAGCAGGTATACCGAGATATTCAAATATCCGGCAAAGCTCACCCACAGAAAATACGGAATCAACAGCACACCTGCAGGTTTTGATATCTTGTAAAAGGCGGCGATATTTGCTAAAATAATGATCCACAAAGCCACAAGCCACACAAACGAAAAAAGATATGCCGATATACCAAAGAAGAATATCGACCAAAAGAAATTAAAAGCAAGCTGAAGTGCGTATATGCGTAGTGCCGCATCCACGCTTGCCGTCGGTGCATTTGATACTAGCACCAGATACGAAGCTATGCCCATCATTATGTACAACAGTGTCCACACAACAATAAATACTATCGGCGGCGGGGTTATCGCCGGTTTTGATATTTCGGCAAAGCTCGCCATTCCATCCTTTGACAAAAATGCTGAAAATGCCCCAACCGCAAGCGGCAGTAAGATACAAAAAATGAGCAGTTTCACATTTATTCTTTTTTTCATGCTGATCACCTCGCTACATATATACTCAAAGCAAGCCCCTCTCATGACAAATGACGACGTATTTTTGTCATGAGGGCACAGACTTTCTGTGCTTATTCCAACCGCGTTCTATCACAACGGTACAGAATCGAAAGAGCACGGGAAAACGCCGTTTCGGACGTTTTCCCGTGCTCTTTTTTATATTTGAGTTATTCAGTTGATCATTCCCATCCTGCGAGCTTCCGGGCAAGAAGTATCGCATCACGGTTGTTGGTCTTTCCGTCGCCGCTTGGGTCTATGTTTGCCTCGACATATTCAACATTCCATCCGGAAAGTATTCTCACCATAAGCGAGATATCCGAGTTTGTAAATGCACAGTCACAGTCAAGATCTCCGAACACAAGCTCAAGCACGCCTATTACCTCTGTGCTGTGGATCTTTGAACAGTCAGGGCACAGATATGTTCCTACTCCTGTCTCAGTATAGGTAGGATCGGTAGTTACCTCATATACGCTGGCACACTCGTCATGCGTGTATCTCAGATACGCACCTCTCCGTCCAAAAGAATAGAGAGCTGTTGTGAGTCCTGTGTAGATGTCTTTGGATCCTACATTCTCTGTAACAGCAACACAGTTGGTTATTGGGTAGCTTGCAGCATGAGCATCAGGGTCACCTACAACCTCATATCCGTTGCCTGAGAGATCATAGTTGTTCTTCGCCTCGGCAGGAGCGTAGCTTGTAAAGTTGAATATTCTTCCGATAATTCCCGCGATAACGGTGCCTTTGCCTGCTTCGATCTTTCCGTAGTTGACGCATCCCTCTACGTCAAGGTTTATGGCAACAGCCACAATACCTGCAACATTGGTACGGTCACTCTCTGATGTTCCCAAAGCATAAATGTAACCGTAGTTTGTACAATAGCAAACATTACACTCGGATTCCTTGTCATCAAGCACTGCGGGAATGATACCTGCAATTCTTCTGCAACCGATAACGTTACCGTAGTTTGTACAACCTGTAATGCTTACACCGTCTCCGAATACAGTATTCAGATTGTTTCTGATACAACCGACGATACCTCCTACATAAGAGTCAGCACCGTTTGAGCTTTCTACCGTTGCTCTGTTGATACAACCGGAAATTGTAGAATTTGCTCCCAGTTTTTCATGCTTAATGTAACCTATGATACCGCCTATCTTGGTGCTGGTTGCCTTTACATGGACGTAGCTTGTGCATCCTGTAATAGAGAGTCTGGGAAGGGAGCCGCCGTTGAGCAAAGCATAACCGACAAAACCGCCTGTCGACTCATTACCGGTAACCTCGCCTCTGACTACACAATTCTCGATAGAAGTCGAGCCGTTTACAACACCGGCCATCATAGCTGCATAGTTTTTGGTACTGCTGATCTTTCCTTCCAGCTCAAGATTTCTGACAGTAGCATCAGAGAGATATCCGAAGAATGCTGTCTTGGTGGTAGTATTGTTTGTAATATCAATGCCGGTGATCTTGTGGTGGTTACCCTCGAACACACCCTTGAATGCAGTTGCGGCATCCGCACCTATCATGGTTTGTGTAAGCTCGCCGGAGTAGGTCGAGAGGTCTATATCCTCCGTGAGCACATAATTACCGGTAAACGGACCTGCTGTGTTCATGAGGGTAAGTATATCCTCTGCTGTGGACAGTTTTGTATATGTATCGTCATAGTACACATAGTCAGCATGACCTGCAAGGGCCACCTTGCCCTGTTCAAGTGTAAATACGCTGTCAAAGTCAAGACCTGTATACGCATCAGGATCTGTTGCATCTCTTGTTGTAAGTTTTGTACCGAATGTAGTGACACTTGTCGCAAACACATCTCTGTAATAGCAGTTTGTAACGGTCGATGTAGTGCTGCCGAGATTACCGAGGATAGCACCGCCCTTGGAAAATACCTCAGCATCGTTTACGCATCCGCTGATATAGGTATTTGTATGTGCACGGCCGGCAATTCCGCCGACATTCGCTCCTGTGGCGTTGTTTTGTATAGCTGCACGGTTGAGACAGCAGTTGATCTTCGTGTAATAACCGATGCCCGCCATACCGCCGATATCTGTTTCGTTTCCGGTTACAGGTGCATCATTTATACACCGGTTGAGTACTACATAGCATTTACCCGCAGTCTCATGCTGTCCGCCGCCGAGAATACCTCCGATGTAGCGTTTGCCGGTTACTGCAAATGCATTGATACAGTCGTTTATCTCAATGTCAAAGGTATTCGCCATAGCACATCCTACAATACCGCCCGCAGCTCCTTTGGCTCCGCTTGCAGCAGTAGAGCTGACAGCTCCGTAGTTTATGCAGTTCTCAATTATTACCTTGCCCTCTGTGTCTCCGGTGGAAGTTCCGTTCCTGAAAGCATATCCGACAATACCGCCCGCGGTAGCTGTACCGCTGATGGTTGCATAGTTTTTGATATTTGATATTCTGGAAGCTCCGTTAACATGGCCGATAATACCAACGCCGTTGAGAGCTCTCTGGGTTGCCGATGCGTATGTACTTGTAATGCTTCCCTCAACCGAAAGATCAGTCACGGTTGCATTGAGCACATATCCGAACAGTCCCACATACTCACTCGAACCTGCGATGTTCACATTCTTGATAACATGTCCGTTACCGTCAAATGCTCCGCTGAAGTAACGTGCCGATTTGTTGCTGACTCCGATAGGACTCTGAGTATAGGGCAGGGTCGCTTCAGTCAGGTCTATGTCAGCCATGAGCTTATATCTTCCCTGCCATGCAAAGCCCTCTTTCTGGTGCATGAGACGTATCATATCATTTGCAGTGTAGATAGGCTTGTATCTCTGGTTGATCTCATCCTGTGCACTGTCAAAAGCCGTGAGGCAGATTCCCTTCGCCGGGGATAGCTCTGTATCCAGTGACGATACTCTGCTGACGGTATATACACGGTATCCGTCAACATATACGGAGTTCCAGGCATTGTATGTGACATCCGAATTCAAAGAATCGAGGGGAGTGTAGGAGTCAAAATCCGCTGCAGATATAGCAGTATTATTATCGTAGCTTACAGCGTTCTTTGACACGAGCACCTTGAGCTGGTGGCGTTTGAACGAGGACTCACCGTCTGCAATTACTGTATCCTTGTGTTCATCTGTCTGGAATGATACAACTATTCTGCCGTCCGGGAGAGTATCTACCCAGGGAGCAGCACAGTAATAACCCTCTTTCGGAGCTTTTGCTATCGTCAGAGGTTTAGTCCAGCTCACTCCGTCGCGTGAGAAGCTGATATCAATTACAAAAGGATACCGCTCATCGCCGTATTTATCTCCGAAGTGGTGCTTGCTTGTCTCCACTGTCATGACATACGTTCCGTCATTAAGCTGGGAGATAGACTGCATTCCGGGACGTGAGGAATAGCCAAAGTACTTATGAGAATAGGGGAAAAGCGACTCTCCGTCAAGAGCACATGCTGCCCCTGACCACACTCCGGTAGCCTCGTCAAGTGTGTGATATACAATATTCTGATATGCCTTTGAATCTACAAAGGGATATGTAGTATCGTAGCTCTGTGAGTCTGTTCCAACATTGATAGCAACCTGATTGTCGCTCTCCTTCGATACATCGGAAGAATAATATATACGCAGCTTTCCATCGACACGATAGATCGTTGCTTCCCACATTCCGCCGTAGGTAGCCTCAGCGGATACCGTAGAGGATGCTACGATATAAGGATCTGACCAGGTGTTTCCATGGTCGGTACTGGTAATATAGCAAATGTTCGCTGTATAAGTACCGTCAGCGTTTTCCACGGGAGCACGGAAGGACAGATACAGCTTGCCGCTTTCATGGTCAAAATACGGTGTGGGATTTCCTACTCCCGTATTAAACTGCGTATCTGTGCTATCAAATGCAACCTTGGTAGTGGGCCAGGTCTTTCCGTTTGTATCCGAGCGGGATATTTTTATCGTTTTTCCTGCCTCGTAAGCCATAAGAAGCACGCCGCTCCCTACGGTTGTCATGCGGGGATATCCGCCAGATATGCCTGTTTCGATAGGATCAGACCATTCTACGGTCTTCAGTGCCTGTGCTGCCGTCTCTGAGGATACTGCCGCAGTATCTGCAAACACAGACAAAGGCATGCATCCGAGCACAAACACAGCTGAAAGAATCAGTGCCAATACTCTTTTCATAAAACAATTCTCCTTCTATATTTGATACAGTCAGTCCGACACCGTAATGGTAATATATTTGCACAACAATGTCAAGCAGACATGTACTTTTGTTACACATCTTATACAACAAAACAACAATTTTATTGTTTTGTCTAACAATTTTAATATTCACGTAACAATGTTGGGTATAGCCGAGAAGAACCGAACTCATATCGGTTTTAAACGATATTTTCGTCCATATCTGCGTTGCACTTGCTCGGAGTATGAATATACACC
>JAZNOK010000045.1:0-1992 GCA_045580775.1 Eubacteriales bacterium | reverse complement strand
GCATCCTCGAAGGAGGCCCTGATCGAAGCTCCAACCCGACTGTCATCCTCGAGCGACCACAGGGAGCGAAGGATCTAGTCGGAGATCATAGTAACGTCACTTCTATCTCCCGCTTGGATTCTTCACTCCACTGCGTTCCGTTCAAGAATGACAGCGGGGAAGATATTCTGCAAATACTAAAGTATCGTTTTCGACCGAAGTCCCCTCTCCGACTGTCATCCTCGAGGGAGTGTGTAACACGACCGAAGGATCTAGTCGGAGATCAAAACAACGTCACTTCTATCTCCCGCTTATCTAGTCTGAGCAGAGAGTGTCGCCGCCACACATCTATTATACACTAGGCATGCCTCTTTTGCAACATAGCCGCACAACGGCATTCTAACAAAAAATTCACAAAATATCCGCAATTAGGTTGCAATTTGTGTCGAAATATGCGATAATAGAAAAATGAATTGCTTATACATTAGGAAGGAATGAAACTGTGAATACAAAAAGAAGCTCCTTTACAGGAAAGATAGGCTTTGTTCTGGCGGCGGCAGGGTCTGCGGTCGGACTTGGCAACATTTGGCGTTTTCCGTATCTCGCCGCAAAATACGGCGGAGGTATGTTTTTGCTCACATACGTTATTTTGTCGGTCACGTTCGGATTTTCTCTGATGGTGGCTGAGATCGCTATAGGCAGAAAGACCGGACTCAGTGCCATCGGTGCTTACAGGGCTCTGGACCGACGTTTTTCATTTATCGGATGGATGGGGTCTATCGTACCGATAATCATCCTGCCCTATTACTCGGTCATCGGAGGCTGGGTAACGAAGTACATGGTCGGCTTTGCTCTGGGTGACATGTCAAAGATGGCTGCTGACGGTTACTTTGACTCCTATATTTCTCAGAACATGGAACCTTTGGGATGGTTTTTCCTGTTCATTGGGCTCACAGCACTTGTCGTTTTGTGCGGGGTCAATGAGGGAATAGAGAAGGTATCGAAGTTCATGATGCCTGTGCTCGTCATTCTCATTGTTTTTGTTGCCGGCTTCACGATCTTTTCGATGGACGGGGCTTTGGACGGAGTGCTCTACTATATCATGCCCGATTTTTCAAAATTCTCTATTATGACGGTCGTTGCGGCTATGGGACAGCTGTTTTACAGTATGTCGCTCGCGATGGGAATCATGATCACCTTTGGCTCTTATATGAAAAAGGGCATTTCTATCGAGAGCTCCGCAAAGCAGATCGAGCTCTTTGACACAGGCGTTGCTTTCCTCGCGGGTCTGATGATCATCCCTGCTGTGTTTGCCTTCTCGGGAGGAAATGAAAGTGCACTCAACAAGGGCCCGGGACTTATGTTCGTTACCCTGCCAAAGATCTTTGATAGTATGCCTCTGGGGACAGTTATCGGTGTGGTGTTCTTTGTTATGGTGTTCTTTGCCGCTCTTACCTCGTCGATATCTCTGATGGAGACGATAGTTTCCATCTTCCATGACAAGCTGAATTTGAAAAGACGCACCTGCTGCCTTATCGTGCTCGGCATTTCCCTGGCTCTCGGAATACCCTCCTCTCTCGGATACAGTGCATGGTCAGGGGTAGAGATACTCGGACTGAAGCTGCTTGACTTCTTCGATTTCGCGTCAAACAGCGTGCTCATGCCGATAGTGGCTCTGTGCACATGCATCTTTGTCGGGTACTTCCTCGGTACAAAGGCCGTCTCTGATGAAATAGAGCTGACAGGAAAATTCAAAATGAAGCGGTTGTTCTCGATCATGATATCCTACATCGCTCCTGTGTGCATTCTCGTAATCTTGATCTCGAGCGTGCTTGATGTGTTCGGAATAGTCAAGATCTGACGTTGTTGCAAAGACTGCGGTCTGCAGACTATACTTACTGAGAATAAAAAAATGCTTTTACCGCACCAAAAGATAAAGGACCGTACTTTACTATGGGCGGAAAAGCCGTATAAGAAAAAGCCGTATAGCCGAGGAGAGCCGAACTCATATCG
>JAZNOK010000044.1:0-14805 GCA_045580775.1 Eubacteriales bacterium | reverse complement strand
CATAATACAGCCCCCTGTTGTCCAGCTCATCGTTATACTCAGCTTCGACAAACTGCTTGCTTTCTTCATCGTATCTGTAATACTTGTCAAGTCCGCTCTCTATCAGGTGGAACAGGGGATTGTTTTGGCTGTCTCTGGTATATGCGGGAGCCATGTATGTACGTGCGAATGCCCCCAGCGGCGTTCCGTTGCTTGAGTACATGTATATCTCGGTGCCGTTGTCTATGATTATGTATCCCATGTAGACTTCGACTGTCATTGATGCTGCCGAAGAAAACTGTTTGACAGAATAGGGAATGGAGTCAGCGGTGCTCTTTGCACTTGTAAACTCAACCGTCAGCTTCTCTTGACCGTAGAGCTTCTGCGGCAAGTTACCGCCAAGGTCTATTTCTGCAAGTATACTCGACTCCGAGTATGTCTTGTATGAGACGGCATAACCCTTCGATGTATATAGTGTGACGGGAGAAAAGGTGTCGTATTTGCCGTTTTGCGATAGCTCGGGACGGGTATTTTTATCTGTGTCCGGTGCGGTGGTAGTGCCCGAGCCTGTGTTTGTAGATATATTGGTAGAGCTGTTGAGCGATTCGAGCACGCTCTCGGATACAGTAGGTGCATCTGTGTTCTCTACCGCACCTCCTGAAAAAAGCGGTGTTGTGGGAGTTTGCGTGAGGTGTGAGTCTCCCTCACCGTAATTTTCCGAGCGTGTGATGAACGCAATTTCATAAAAGCCGTTCTGATACAGTATCGCCGCTGTGAGTATAAGTGCAAGAATACCCAAAGGAGCGATCCTGCGGCATATATGAGCTACTAAATTTTTCATATCTTACCATCCGTTTTGTATGTATGTGTGGGTTTATTTGTGGTATTTGCGTCCTGCGTTGATAGACAGACTTCGGTACAGAGCCTCGGACAGAATTACTCGGGCGAGCCTGTGGGGAAAAGTCAGCCGCGAAAACGACAGCCGCATGTCACATGCCGCTTTTACTTTTTCTGCCAGACCGTGGCTCGACCCTATTATGAAGGTACATTCACCGTACTCAGCAGATGCTCGCTGCAGTGTCTGTGCCAGTTCCTCGCTTGATTGTTGCTTTCCTTCTATGCACAGGGCGATCTTGTATGAGCCTTTTGGAATTGAGGAAAGTATCCTTTCCCCCTCTTCTTCGAGGGCGGCTCGTATGGCGGAGTCTCCGCTTTTTTCACCTGAAGGAGCCTCCTTGAGATTGATGTTTTGGATCTTTGCAAAGGCACTCATGCGTTTTTCATACTCGCATACAGCCTCACGGTAATAGGACTCTTTGAGCTGTCCTACGCTTATTATAGTGAGTTTTAACATTGATAATCCTTTTTTTAGTTATACTCGAGCAAACGCAGATGAGAAGCTGTTATCGTTTAAAACCGATATGAGTTCGGTTCTTCCCGGATATAGCTGTCATACAGACATACAGGTGTGTCGGGACGTGCACACATGACCTTTACGCCGGGATCTGCGATTGCTTGGCTGGTAAGCTTCAGAGCAAGTGCTGGGTCGTTGTTTTCTTTTGATATGTGAGCCAGCATAATGCACTTGGTGCCCAGCTTTGTCAGGTATGAGCAGAGCTTTGCACAGGACTCATTTGGCAGGTGTCCGTCTGATGAGAAAATGCGTGCCTTGAGATGGTCGGGATACGGCCCATGCCGCAACATTTCGGCATCGTGGTTCGACTCTATGATGACGCAGTCGCACCCTACCAGACCTTCTGCCACCTCACAGGTAAGATGCCCGATGTCTGTAGCAATTCCGATCTTGAGATGTTCTTCGCCATCCGAGTATTCTATTCTGTATCCGAGGCAGGCTCTTGAATCATGACAAACACCAAAACACCTGATATGGATGTTTTCATAGTCGATCGTGTCGCCTTCCTTCATCATTACCGAGTGGGAAATATCAGCTCCCGATGCGGCGATAGCTTCGGCACACATGGGATGACAGTGAAGTTTCATGGCGGTATTTTCCTTTTGAAGGACACGCAGAGCAGATATGTGGTCCGAGTGCTCGTGCGTTATGCAGACGGCTGAAATGTTGTGCACATCCGCACCGATCTCCGAGAGGGCACGGTCGATCGCCTTTGCGTTTTTGCCGGCATCTATAAGCATCTCAGAATTGCCGAGTCTGATGTAATGGCAGTTTCCCGACGAGCTTGAGAACAGGGTGTAAATTCGTATGTTGTTCATATATGTATACTGATCCATGATAATATCTTACCCAATATTATAACTCTGTTTTTTTAACAAATCAATAACATAACGAAAAAATTTACTTACATACCTTTCCTTGTATGTAATATTTTTCAATAAAGCCGAATAATTGTGTATTTTGTGTAGATATTTCGTGAAAGGTATGCTAAAATAAAAAAGTAAAACGGCGAAAAAGCGATCATGCGGTTTTCGGACTGAAAAAAATCATGTTAGAGGAGGGAGTTTATGAAAAAAAACATCCTGATAATTTTGACGGTGATGATGACTCTGTTTTTGCTGTCTTGCTCGGAGGGGGCTGTGACTGACAGTGCACAGCAATTGGATTCAGATACTGTTGCTGTGACGGACACATCGGACACGGCATCCGCGGACAAGGGAAAGCTGATAGCGGACCCTGACGGTACGAAGTATGCTATCATCGTGCCCAAAGATGCCAAAAATCTGTTTTCCTACTGCCAGAATGTAAAGGCGGAGATATTCTCAATAACATCGAGAAACGTGTATGTAAAGTATGACAGTTCCCAGGAGGAGGGACAGTATGAGATACTGGTCGGCCTTACCAACAGAGAACAGTCAAAGAATGCATGCTCTTCACTCGAAACAGAGCAGTATCATATCAGCTGGGACGCAGACAAGCTGCTCATAGCCGCAGGATCAAATTACGCTGCCAAAGCAGGCATCAAGTGGTTGCTTGAAAATCATATAAAAGGTACTGAGGGAGATGCGTTGTATATCCCGTGGGATCTTGACAAGAAAGGAAGTGCGAACATGAATTTGAACTTTGAAGGATTGGCATCCGGCTGGAGTCCTTTGGTATATCCTGCACAGAACGGAGTAGAACTGCAATACCAGATATATATGCCCAAAAACTACGATAAGACAAAAGAGTATCCATGCATACTCTATATGCACAGTGCAGGTGTCAGGTGCGATGACAATTCACACATCTACACAGGAGAAGCAAAGTTCTTGCGTAACTTTGAACAGGGAAAATACGCAAACGAGGCAATTATCATAGCTCCCTGCTGCCCTGAAGGTGAGAAGTGGGTTCCCGCAAAAACATGGAAGGAGATCACATATGATCTTGTAAATACCGACCCTACACAGTACATGAGTGCGGTAACGGAGCTTTGGGCTCAGGCGAGGGAAAAGCTATCTATAGACGGGTCACGGCTGTATCTGTACGGTATGAGCATGGGAGGCTTTGCCACATGGGATCTTCTCACGCGAAACCCTGACATGTTTGCGGCGGCAATTCCCGTTGCGGGAGCAGGAGATCCGAGTGTCGTTGGCAAGCTTTCGGGAACTTCAATATGGATATTCCACGGAACAGCCGACGAGGCGGTGCCGTTTGCAAGCGGACAGGCAATGTATGATGCACTTACAGCTGCAGGCAGAACGGATGTGAAGTTTACCAAGTTCGAGGGGGCGGGCCACGGTATCTGGTCAAAGACCGCAGATACAGATGGGCTGTATGATTGGCTGTTTAGTTGCAGACGCAGCTGATATAAAAGAGAATATTACATCGGGAGAGGAGCTCAGTCCTCTCCCTTTTTATGATCATAGTCAGGAAAATGACAAAACACCGAATGAAATTAGCATTCTAATTGTTTTGTGAGTATTTACAATTAGGCTGCAGTATGTTAAAATAACTATATATGCGTATTGATAAACAGTTTTTTTGACAAATATAACATTTGGAGGATCTTATGAGTATGAACACCAACAAGATTTACCGCATACTGTCGGCATTGTTGTGCCTGTGTATGATCGTGTGTGCCGTACCGCTTACGGGGGCACTTACTCGGGTCAGTGCGGCGAGAACAGTCTCGGGAGACATAGACGCCGACGGCAGGGTCACAAACACAGACCTTACTGCGATAGTGCGATATCTTTCGGGATGGAACATGACGGTAGACAGTGCTGCCGGTGACTATGACAACAACGGAAAGATCAACAACCGTGACGCGATAGCGATGATAGTAGATCTTTCGATGTCTGTGCTTGATGTTCCTGCAATGCCTGCAGTTACATCCGACAAGGTTGGTTATATAGCATACGGCTCGACAAGCGGACTTTGCACTTCCGCTGATACAAACGACGGTCTGAGCGACACCGCGTCAAAGGCTGGCTGGGGAAATACGGCAGGCTCGGGTGTTATGTCGCTTATGACTGAGGGCGGCACTGTTGTAGTTACCGGACGCGGAATGTTCGGCGTTGACTACAATTTTGAAAAGGGAGCAACCCCTATACTTATCACAGCAAAATACGCAGACAAGGACTATCGCTCAGGTGAGATAGTCAATGCGGCAAAGACGGGTAGCGGCTCGCAGAGGGGTACCTTTATCCTCGGAGACAGCAATGTTACAGTATCCTTCAACGGAGACTATATCGTTGATGATATTGATCTGTTCACCCGTAATAAGCTTGGCGGTGCTGCTGTCAAAATAGTGGCAAACTCACGTGTGGTATTCGGTGACGGAGTTAATGTCACGAGCATGATAGAGTCTGTAAACCACACAGATACAAAAACCCCATCTCTTGTTGTCGAGAACGGTGCATTTGTGTATCTGTATACGCTTGGCTTTGAAAAATACACAGGCTCGGGCACTATAGTGCTCTCTGACAGTGTTATAGCTGAGGGTGGATTTGATGCGGATACCTTTACGAATTTCTACGGCAGAGTGGTTGATATGAGAGGAAAGACGGTCGTTCTTCCTTCTATAGATCTCGGCACAGCTCTACCGGATGCAGCACCGTCAGAGCCTGTGGTGAGCTCAAGCACGATATGTTACGTTGCTCACAGTACCACAAGCGGCCTTTGCACCTCGTCCGACTCGAACGACGGACAGAGCGACACGACCTCAAAATACAATTGGGGAGCACTCTCCGGCAAGGGTACGATGTCCGTTCTCAAGGACGGCGGTACTGCAATAATCACCGGACGCGGAATGTTCGGCGTTGACTACAAGTTTGAAAAAACGACATCTCCCGTGCTTATTACAGCAAAATACGCAGGCAAGGACTACCGCTCAGGTGAGATAGTCAACGCGGCAAAGACGGGCAACGGCACGCAGAGGGGTACATTTATTCTCGGAGACAAGGCAGTTACCGTAACCTTCCAGGGAGACTACATCCTCGATGATGTTGACATATTCACCAGAAACAAGACCGGCGGAGCGAAAATTATTGTTTCGCAGGGAGCAAATGTTGTGTTCGGAGACGGTGCTAATGTTACTGACATGACAGCATCGACCAATCACACAAACAACAAGCGTCCCGATCTTCAGGTAATAGCGGGCGGATATGCATATCTTCATACTGCCGGATTCAATTCTGTTTTGGGTTCCGGAACGATAGTTGTCGACGAGGCACTTGTTTCGAGCGGAGCTGTCAAGATGGAGGACTTTGCAGAATTTACAGGAAGGATCATCTATCCGAGCGGCAAAGATGTATGGGGCTCGGCTGATGTTGATGCTCTGGCAGAGGTAGAGCTTGAGGACGGTGCTATTTATTCCATCACCTCAGGTTATTACAGTTCCTTGTATGTTACAGCAGACGATTTCGGCGTTTACGATAATGCTCTGGTTACCTTTACGGAAGACACCGATGATATGTCACAGCTTTGGAGAGCACACAAAAACAGCGACGGCACTTACAGTTTCGAGAACATGGCGTGCGGATCATATCTGTGCGGAGTCAGCTCGGATGAGGCTATTGCCGGTACTGTTCTGTCTGTCAGAACGGAAGGCTCGGCTGACGCGTTCAAGAGCTTCAAGGTTCGTTCAGCTACAGGTACTCTTGAAGATGCTGTGATCGTCAATGAAAAGACCGGTTACGCATGTACATTCGCATGGAACATGGGAGATGGGTATCTTACAAATGAGCTCTACCAGCTAAAGGCAGATCAGTTCTTTGACTTTGCTAAGGTCAGCGACGGCAAGGGTGAATATCCTCAGCTGCTTGTTCTCTCCGGAGACTATAAGGGAGCGTCCAGCTGCCCTGAGATAATTTACCATGACGGAGTATACTACAACTACAATATGACAGGTCCTATTACCGTCAAGACATCTACAGACCTCAAGCACTGGAATGTAATTCCCGGCAGATACGCATTTGAGCGTCCAGCGTGGCTGACTGATGTATCCGAGGCGGGTTCTATCTGGGCCCCCGGATGCTACAAGATGGGCGACAGATATTATCTCTATTACTGTACATCCAGCTCCGGCAGCCGCAACTCTGCTATCGGTGTTGCTGTATCGGACGATCCGTCAAAGAACGATTGGCAGGATCTCGGAATGGTCTTGCGTTCGTATGTATATGACGGATGGCAGGATGTCTTCTCGAGTGACTTTAATGCTATTGACCCGAACGTTGTAAGTGACGGCAACGGCAATTACTATCTCGTCTATGGCTCATATTGGAACGGCATTCACATGAGGCGTCTTGATCCCGAGACCGGAATGCTTCACAGCACTGATAAGACTGTATATAACATAGGCAGAGGCGATCCTGAGATGGAGGCTGCTTATATTATCAAGAGAGGCGGCTACTACTACATGTTCGTAGCGGTAGACTCACTTGCGGCAGGTACATACTACTGGGCAGTAGGACGTTCTGAGAGCATCACAGGTCCGTATCTGGATAAGGACGGCGTTGACATGCTCAACAACGGCGGCACACGTCTGACCGAGTACAAAGACGGTGTAGTGGGTGTTGCCCATGCACAGTACTTTGAGGATATCGACGGACAGGGGTATATGGTATCAGAGTCCTGGCAGTACCGTTCTGATGAGGGGAACAGCGATATTCAGCTTCATATAAGCTCGGTAGTCTGGACGGAGGACGGCTGGCCCGTTACCGTACTTGACCCCGATGTTATGGGTACTCTCGGAGAATAAGGATATAAAAACAAAAATACAGCCCTTCGGAAGGGAGACCTTCCGAAGGGCTGTGCTTTTTAGATCCTTTGAAATTGCAAAAATTATATTTTGCCGTTTTGTTTGCCTGTACATGAATTAAGAATGGATGTGTAGCAGAACGGATATGGGCAGTTGAGTGCATTTTGGATCTGAGTATAGAATTGTTTTTCTCCGATCAGTCCGCATCCTTCCACACGAAGTGGTAATTTATAGCTTCTCCTCCGTCGACCAGAATGCTCTGTCCTGTGCAGAAGGTGTTTGTGACGGTCAGAAAATATGCCCATTGTGCGATTTCCTCAGGTGTCGCCCATCTTTTCAGAGGTGTCTGTTCCATTATCTCTGCCCATAGCTCAGGGTCGTTTATCACACATTCGTTCAATGGGGTGAGCACGCCTCCGGGATCGAGGCTGTTGCAGGTGGCACCGTATTTGGCTATGCGAATAGCTACGTTCTTTGTGTAGGCCAGCACTCCGCCTTTGCTTGCACAGTATTCGGGAAATTCCGAGCCTGTGTGTGCACTGGCAGAGCCGATGTTCAATACCGAACGTATCCCCTGCCGCACGGCATATTTCTCTGTCAGGCTGATGAGTGCCTTTAGATTAATGTCTATATCATGGTCGTTTTGCGTTCCTGCGTTGTTGATCAGAATTTCCACTCCGTCTATCTCGGGCAGAAGATGCTTGTCTCTGATGTCACAGAGAATGTGTGTGTAGCTGTCATGTGTGATGCTCTGCAGCTCTCTGTCGATGCCGATGACCGTATGTCCCTTCTCCAAAAAAAGCAGAGCACATGAGCGTCCGATCCCTCTGGATGTTCCTGTAATCAATACCTTCATTTTTTGCTTGCTCCTTCTATGTACTCGACATATTCACTGCCGACCTTGTTTTCTCTCCATTTTTTGACGATACGGTAGCCTATAGGAGAAAACATCATCTCCATTATCAGCTCTGCGGCAGCTCCGGTCAGGGCACATGTTGCACATTGAAGCACAGTCCAATGAAATCCATCCCAAAATACGGGAGCAAATCCGACAAAAACGATTACAGAAAAAATAAAGTTATCCAGATACTGACCGATAAATGTGGATACATAGGTCCGCATTGCGTAGGCAGATCTGCTGTCGGGGTCTTTTTTAAACGCACAGCCTATGGCGTGGTTTAGCATGTTGTTGATCACGGCCGAACACAGAAATGCCGTTGTGCTTCCGAGCAGGATAAACCATGTTCCGCCGAATATCTCGTCAAAAGCAGTGTAGTCCTTAGCGTTTGATGGGATAACGCTCGCCGCAAAGAAGATGAGGCAGCTTAGCAGGTTTATAGCGGCGGCAAGGACGGATATGCGGTTGGATGCTCTCGGTCCGAAGTGTTTTGTGATGATGTCCATACACATAAAGGACAGCCATGATATAAGTATACCGCCGTCAAGAGCGATCCATTCGAGCTGTATCAGAGTTTTGTTGGCGAGTAGATTCATGCATATTACGCTCACAACGAACAGTGTAACTACACTTGATGGAACGCACCTCATCAAAAGCGACAGCTCTTTTCTCTCCCGACGGAGCCAATTTGAAATTTGTGCCATGTTGTTTACTCCGTAAATGGTGATATGCCTCATGCGAGGCGGCAGTGACCGATCGTACTCTGAGGGTCGGTTATGCCTTCAGCCGTTATTATACCAAAGCTGCCTTTATATTTCAAGTCATTTGTGATTGCCGGGGGCATTTTGTTGCTTTTTTGCTGTTTTAGTCTTGTCGGTCATGTTGACACGGCTTTTTTTGTATGTTAAAATTGTGCTGAAAAGGGATCAAAATTATATTTGAAAAATGCGTCAAAGCTTAGAAAAGAGGAAAATTATGGTGGATAAGAGTGCATTTGAAGCTTTGGGACTTGAGCCGAGACAAGGGGTGCTTTCAGTACAGCAAATAGCCGCGGTAAAGGGCCTGGGGTGCCTTCGTGACAAGCGTTATGATGACGTGTTTAACGTCAGAGTCATTACAGTAAACGGAAAGATCACGACCGATAAGGCAAGAGCAATAGCAGATGCGGCAGATCGGTTTGGTTCGGGCGAAGTTGCTATGACGAGCCGGCTTACTCAGGAGATACAAGGGGTCAAGTATGACAACATTCCCGAGCTTATACTCTTTTTGCGTCAGAGAGGCCTTCAGACCGGAGGAACAGGACCGAAGGTGCGTCCGATCGTATCATGTAAAGGGACTACATGTACATTTGGATTGATAGATACTTTTTCTCTGTCAGAGAAGATACATGAGCGTTTCTATGTCGGATATCATGATACTGTACTTGCACATAAATTCAAGATAGCCGTAGGCGGATGCCCTAACAGCTGTGTAAAGCCGGATCTTAATGATGTCGGGATCGTGGGTGTGCGTATATTTACCCCCGATACCGAAAAGTGCAGAGGCTGCAGCAGCTGTGCCGTTGAAAAGGCATGCCCGATGAAAGCGGCAAGTGTCAGAGACAGCGTGATAGCGGTAGATGGGGATATATGCAACCGCTGCGGCAGGTGCTTTGGCAAATGTCCCTTTGGCGTGTTTGACAGTGCGTCGCAAGGATATAAGGTATATATCGGAGGCAGATGGGGAAAAAAGACCGCCCGAGGGCAGGCACTTTCGCGTGTCTTTTTAAGTGAGCAAGAAGTCTTATGTGTCGTTGAGCGGTGTATATTACTGTTTCGCGATGAAGGTATCAGCGGTGAGAGATTTGCTGATACGATAGACAGACTGGGATTTGAATATGTGGAAAAGAAGCTTCTTCTGCTTTAAGGCTGCGGTACTCTTTTGCGTTGCTGCCGTGCTGACATGTATGGTACTTTCATGCTCCGGCGGTTCTGCAGAGCCCTCAGATGGGGAAGAGTATGTCAGCGTTACAGATGATCTCGGCAGACAGATCACTGTCAAAAAATGTCCGCAGAGGGTTGCGGCACTGATCGGGAGCTTTGCGGATGTGTGGATGCTTGCCGGAGGCAGTATATGTGCTACTGCACTCGATGCGTGGGAGGATCTTGGTCTTGAGCTTGATGGAGCTGTGAATATCGGAGGAGCTCATTCTCCTTCTCTTGAAAAACTTCTATCCTCCGAGCCGGAGCTTTGTTTAGCTTCTGCGTCTACAGCATCAAATGTTCAGCTGTGTCAGCCTCTTGAGGATATGGGAATCACGGTCGTATATTTTGATGTTGATTCTTTTTCAGATTATCTTCGTATGCTGAATATATGCACTTCTATCACAGGAAGAATGGATCTCTATGAGCAAAACGGTATTGCTGTTAAGAGAAGAGTAGAGCAGATAAAAGCAGATATCAGCTCTATCGGACTTACCGAAAGGGAGCGTACTATTCTTTTGCTGCGTGCTTCGTCAGGCACAGTAAAGGCTAAAGGCAGCGGCTCGACCGTACTTGGCGAGATGCTGTCGGATATAGGATGTATCAACATAGCGGACATAGACCGCACTCTGACTGACGAGCTGAGCGTGGAGAGCGTGATAAGGCAGGACCCGTCGCATATATTCGTTGTGACGATGGGATCAGACACAGATGCCGCGATGAACAATGTGAGGATGATGATAGAGGATGATCCCGCATGGGGGACTCTCAGTGCCGTGAAGGAAAACAGACTTCATCTGATGGATAGAGAATTGTTCAATCTTAAACCAAACGCAAGATGGGCGGATTCTTATGAAAAACTGTATGAAATATTCCTCGGAAAAACACAATAAAACAGGCACGCTGACGGCAATATATACCGTTGGTGTGCTTTTTCTGCTTTTTTCCTGTTTGCTTGGCTTGATGCTTGGCAGTACGTGGTTGTCTTTGCGGGAGCTTTTTGACAGCACCGGCAGATTTTTGTCAGAAAGTGCGGCAGGCAGAATATTTTTGTACGTCAGAGTGCCGAGGACGGTAGCTTCTGTGCTGTGCGGGGCGGCTCTTGCAGTATCAGGGGCTGTGACTCAGTGCGTACTGTCAAACCGCCTCGCTTCTCCGAGTGTGATCGGAGTGAACGCCGGTGCCGCACTTGCCGTGACGGTGTGCACCTCTCTTGGAATATACGGAGGCTGGCGTATGTCGCTTTTTTCTTTTCTTGGTGCGTTTATTACAGTACTGTTGCTTAGTTTAACTGCTCGCGGCTTCGGTACACGCTCGTCCACGCTCATTCTTGTCGGAGTAGCTGTAAATTCACTTTTGGGTGCGGTATCAGACAGCATTGTCGTTTTCAATGAAGATGTAGCTGCAATGACACGGGATTTCAGAGTAGGTGATTTTTCATCTGTCAGTTACGGCAAACTTTGTCCTGTTATTATGCCAATACTGCTGTCGGTGCTTTTGCTCTTTGTTCTGTCGAGGGAGCTTGATGTGCTTACTCTCGGAGACGAAACGGCACGGAGCCTTGGCATGAATGTACAGGGCACAAAGATCCTGCTTTTGATGCTTTGTGCTATGCTCGCGGGATGTGCCGTCAGCTGTGCGGGGTTGCTTTCGTTTGTAGGGCTCATAGTACCTCATGCGGTGCGGAGAGTGGTAGTTGCGGGACATCGCCATCTGATACCGCTGTGTGCGTTGTACGGCGGTGGATTTGTCTGTCTGTGTGATACTTTGGCGAGGAGTGTGTTTGCTCCTTTTGAGATTCCTGTGGGAATTATAATGGCATTTTTGGGTGCTCCGTTTTTTGTATTCATACTTTTGAGAGGAAAAGGAGGGGAGAGCGGGCATGCTTGAATTATCTGGGCTGAGTGCGGGCTACGCAAAAAACAAAAAGATCATACATGACATCTCCCTTCAGCTGGAAAGGGGCAAGGTAGTGATGCTACTCGGCCCAAACGGCTCAGGAAAAAGCACCCTTATCCGTTCGGTACTCGGTATGCTCCCTTACACAGATGGAGAGGTCAAGGTGGATGGCATCAGTTTGAGTTGTATGTCACGAAAAGCGGTTGCGAGAACGATCGGATATCTTCCTCAGGGGATCGGAGCTTTGGATATGACTGTGGCTGAGCTTGTATTGACGGGCAGATATGCATATTCGCGTTTTTTGAGTCCGTATACAGACCGGGACAGAGAAGTGTGTGAAAGAGCTATGAGAAGAATGAATATAGCGGAGTTTGCAGACACAAGGTTGGATACTCTTTCCGGAGGAATGAGGCAAAGGGCATACCTGGCAATGTCTGTAGCAGGGCAGGCTGAGTATCTGTTGCTTGATGAACCTACGACATATCTCGATATTTCACATCAGCTCGAACTTGTCAGTACTTTAAGAGAGCTTGCACAGGATGGCAGAGGGGTTTTTTGTGTGATGCATGACCTGCCGCTTGCGTTTTCCTGTGCTGATCTTGTTGCGGTAATGGATAGAGGCAGAATTGTGTCCTTTGGCGGTGTACGTGAAGTGTACGAAAGCAATATAACCGAGGAAGTGTTCGGGGTTAAGCTTGCCCTATGCGACGGGAACGTGTACAGATATGATTATTGATATGGAGATGTTTTATGTTTGAATGTGGTATTGTTTCTGTGTCTTTCAGAGATCTATCGGCAGAGAGCATAATGAAAATAACAAAGGCGGCAGGGCTGTCCTGTATAGAGTGGGGGAGCGATGTGCATGCTCCTGCCAATGATGAGCAGAGATTGCGTTGGCTTGTGAAAACGCAGAGCTCGATCGGACTGAGAAGCTCCTCTTACGGCACGTATTTCAGACTGGGTGTTAATGACATATCAGAGCTGCCTGAATACATAAAAGCTGCAAAAACGCTCGGAACGCAGGTTTTACGCATCTGGTGCTCGGATAAGGGGTATGGCAGTACAAGTGCAGAGCAACGCTCAAAGATCCGTTCAGAAGCAAAAAAAGCCGCTCTTATGGCGAGAAGTGCGAATGTTGTTATATGCCTTGAATGTCACAACGGTACCTACACGGATACTCCGGAGGGGGCACTTGATATAATGGAGGCGGCTGACAGCGAGAGTTTTCGCATGTATTGGCAGCCTAATCAGTTCAGAAGCTTTCAGGAAAATCTCTTTTACGCCGAGAGCATAGCACCGTATACAAAGAATATACACGTGTTCAACTGGAATGGGAAGCTTCGCTTGCCGCTTTCTTCGGCGGCTGAGCTGTGGCGTGAGTATCTGTACCGTTTTGACGGTACGCAGAAGCTTCTGCTCGAATTTATGCCTGACGGTTCTGCACAGTCGCTTGCACGTGAGGCGGAGAGCCTGAGAGAAATAGTGAGAGGTGTAGTATGAGGATAGCTGTAATAAACAATTCTCCCGACAAGGTCGCACAGGTATACAGCAGGGATCTTTTAGCGAGGCTGGGCGTATTGTCACACATTTATACAAAGAAGGATGTTGAGGCAGAACCGACGCTTTTTGCTGATACGGAGTATATCTTTTCTACCTGGGGGATGCCATGCTTTGACGATGAGCAGATAGCCCGCTATTTTCCTGAGCTGAGATGCATATTCTATGCCGCAGGAAGTGTGCAGACGTTTGCAAGGCCTTTTTTGAACAGAGGAGTGCGTGTGTTCAGTGCGTGGGCGGCAAATGCAGTACCTGTGGCAGAATACACCGTCTCGCAGATACTGCTCGCAAACAAGGGCTTCTTTGCTTACTCAAATACTGTATGCAGCCGAGACAGAGGACAGGCGGCTGAGATGAAGAAGGTATACCGAGGCAACTACGGTGAGCGGGTTGGACTGATCGGCTTTGGAATGATAGGTTCCCTTGTGGCACAAATGCTTCAGGCATACATGCTGCAGGTGCTTGTATACGATCCGTTTCTTTCGGAAGAGAGGGCGTGTGAGTACAAGGTGAGAAGGGCGTCCTTGTATCAGATTTTCTCCGAGTGCTCAGTAATTTCCAATCACACAGCAGATAAGCCCGAGACCCGAGGTATGCTCGGACATGAGCAGTTTTCGCTTATGCGACAGGGAGCAGTATTCATTAATACCGGCAGAGGAGCACAGGTCCGGGAAGACGAGCTTGTGCAGGTGTTAAGAGACCGCCCCGATATTATAGCTTTGTTGGATGTAACATACCCTGAGCCTCCTGTTGCCGAGCATCCGTTTCACGATCTGAAAAACTGCATCCTTACTCCTCATATAGCCGGCAGTCTCGGAGATGAGGTACATAGAATGTCAGAGTATATGGAACAGGAATATATGAGGTATATATCGGGTGAAAAGTGCCTGTATGAGGTGAAATATGAGATGCTTGACCGAATGGCATAGTATAATGCCGTGCTCATAACAGTATATAGCGTGAAAAAACCTTGTGCTGATGTATATTCAAACGCTGAGGATAAGCGGATAGTTAGCAATTTCCCCAAAAAAACAGTTAACAATTCTCCAAAAAACAGAAAAAACAAACAGCTGTACATATCATTGTTTATTTGATATGTACAGCTGTTTTTTGTCGAACAAATTATGCAGTTAAACCTTACGACAGAGTACAAAGTACGGTTTGTGACGATACTCCACCGACCGTCATGGGCGAGGGAACGGTGTCACCGCGACCGAAGGAAGCGACTAGCTATCGCTCGCATGCATAAGTTCGACTTACCAAATCGGAGATTTGGAGTCTCACTTATCTAAGTCGGAGATGGCAGTGACGTTACTTGGACTTTTGCAGAGCACCAACCCCACTGTCATTCTTG
>JAZNOK010000043.1:0-10304 GCA_045580775.1 Eubacteriales bacterium | reverse complement strand
TGTAAAGAACCTCACAACAGGCGAGGGCGGTGCAGTCAGCTGGCAGGATATTGATGGTATAGACAACGAGTGGTTATATAAGCAATACATGCTTGCTTCTCTTCATGGACAGACTAAGGATGCACTGGCAAAAACACAGATAGGTGCATGGGAATACGACATTGTGTATCCCGCTTACAAATGCAATATGACAGATTATGCTGCAGCTATCGGACTTGTTCAGTTGGACAGATACGAGGGTATTCTTGCAAGACGTAAAGAGATAATCGAGAAGTACAACGCAGCCTTGTGTCCTCTTGGTGTCAAGGTGCTGCCGCATTACTCGGAGTATGCAGAGTCAAGCGGTCATCTCTATATTACGGAGATACCGGGATTTGATACTGAAAAGAGAAATAACCTGATAGTGTCTCTTGCAGAGAGAGGAATAACATCCAATGTACATTACAAGCCCCTTCCTCTTCTTACTGCATATAAGAATCTGGGATTTGACATTGCAGATTATCCTCGTGCTTATGCACACTACGAGCGTGAAGTGACACTTCCTTTGCATACCTTGCTCAGTGATGAGGATGTAGAGTATATCATTGCTAATTTGAAGGAACTTTTAGCAGTATAAATTTTATTTGTGAGGAATAGTATGGAGTTTAATATCAGAGCGGCTAAAGAATCAGATCTCGGCATGGTAGCTGACGTTCATAAGGAATGCTTTCCAAACAGCTTTAGTACGAGACTTGGAAAGAACCTGCTTGTAAAGTATTACTTGGAGTTTTACCGTGAGTGTCCGTATCTGTTTTATGTTTGCGAAAATGCAGATGGACAGATATGCGGTTTTGTAATGGGGTATGTTCTCGGAAAAACAAATGCAGTTTCGTCTTTCATGAAAAAGAATATGCTTGCAATGGGAGCAAAGATGTTTTTGCTTCTTCTGTGTGCTGATAAGTTAGCATGGAGAAAGGTCAAGAGAACCCTGTGCAAAAAGAAACAACAAACCGATACTGCAAATAATAAGGTAGAGGATAGAACGGGTCAGGGGGATCTGTTGTCTATATGCGTTACCGATAAGATGAAAGGAACAGGAGCTGCGGCAGGTATGGTAGAGGTATACCACGAAGCTTTAAAGCAACACGGACACAGTGTGTGCTATCTTACCTGTGAAACTTCAAACCCGAGAGGACTCGCTTTCTACAAGAAGCTTGGCTATGATATTGCTGAGCAGAGCGAGGAAAAAATATGCTTCAGGAAGGATCTCGGTCAATGAAAAAATTCAGCGAACTACCTGCGGATATGCAGAATGATGCGGTAAAAAAGTATTATGATATTCTGCAGAAAAAGCAGCTTAGCTTGATTTTAAAGAGGGCGTTTGACATATTCGTTTCTCTTTTGCTTATCCTTTTGATATGGCCGATATTGCTGATACTCGCTATAATAATAAAGGTGGATTCTGACGGACCTGTATTTTTCAGACAGGAGAGGGTTACCAGATACGGACGCAGATTTCGGATATTCAAGTTCAGAACGATGGTAAACAACGCAGATAAGATGGGATCACTTGTTACTACAAAAAACGATTCGCGAGTAACAAAGGTCGGTTCTGTTATCAGAAAAACGAGAATAGACGAACTGCCTCAGCTTTTTAATATCTTTCTCGGAGATATGACATTGGTAGGTACCCGCCCCGAGGTGGTCAAATATGTTGATAGATATACAGATGAAATGAAGGCTACGCTTCTTCTTCCTGCCGGTGTGACAAGCGAGGCAAGTATATGTTATAAGGATGAAGAAAAGCTTCTTGAAAATGCTGAAAACGCAGACGAAACTTATGTAAACGAGATATTGCCTGAGAAGATGAAATATAATCTTGAAGCCATCGAAAAGTTCAGTTTCTTCTCTGATATCAAGACGATGTTCAAGACTGTTATAGCTGTTTTAAAGTAAACGGATTAAAAAAAGAGGAAGATATGAAAATTGGTATTTGCGGACATTTTGGAGGAAAACATAACTTTCTTGACGGTCAAACAGTAAAAACAAAGATCGTATGTGATGCTCTTTGTGAAAAACATGGGCAAACTAATATAAAAAAAGTAGATACATACAACATCAAAAAAAGATTTGTTTCGGTATTTTTGGGGACGATAGGTCTGTTTTTCTCATGTGATGCATGTGTTATGCTTCCGGCACATAACGGTCTGAAGGTCTTCTCGCTTTTGTTTTGCTATTTGAAAAAACTTTTTAGAAAAAAGATCTACTATGTTGTTATCGGAGGATGGTTGCCCGGTTTTATACAAGAGCGGCCGAAGATAAAGGACAGTTTGAAAAGCTTTGATATGATGTTCGTCGAGACGGAAACTATGAAGCGGGCTCTTGAGGATATGGGCTATGCGAATGTAACCGTGTTGCCGAATTTCAAAAGACTGAATTTGGTAGACAGATCAAAGTTGTCATGCACTCCCGAACCTCCTTATAAATTGTGTACATTTTCACGAGTAATGAGGGAAAAGGGAATCGAAGATGCAATAAACGCCGTGTGCAAAGCTAATGCTCAAATAGGGCAGAATGCTTTTTCGCTTGATATATACGGGCAGGTAGATGACGGATACAAGGCGGATTTTGAATCGGTAAAAGAAAAGATGCCCGAATACATAGCGTACAAGGGTTTGGTTGATTTCGACAAGAGTACCCAGATCCTATGTGATTACTATGCGTTGCTGTTTCCTACTTATTACAGCGGAGAAGGATTTGCAGGAACTCTGATTGATGCGTTTGCTTCTGCTTTGCCTGTTATAGCCAGTGATTGGAAGTATAACCCGGAGATAGTAGACAGTAGCGTTGGTGTACTGTTTGAAGCAAAGAACGCTGACATGCTGAGCCAAGTTTTGGTCGACTTCTATAATGGAAAATACGATATTGCACAAATGAGAGTAAGCTGCCTTGAAAAAGCCGCAAATTACAGCTTTGAACATGCTAAAGAATTACTCTCCGAGCATATCAAGCCTTGACCATGCATCTCTATAAAACTACGGAGAAAGAAAAATGTCTTTTAATTTACATTTGGTGAAAAAATGGACAAATATGATGCTTGGAAAAAGCATATATCATGTTCAACAAGGCATAGGTAAGTTTTATTCAAAGGATTCTGTTGAGGGCTTCTATAATGATCTCAGGGAAAAGGTGTATAACAGAGGAGACAATCTTGAAGTGCCGATTACCGTTACTGATGACGGGCAGAAGATACACTTTCCTATTGAGATAGCACAGTACGGACTCGGTGCTTATGATCTCTACCTTGAAAAAAAGGAAGAGAAGTATCTGTCGGTTGCTATAGACTGTGCAAAGTGGTTACGTGAGAATTGTGACGAATGCGGAGGGTGGAAGACTTTCTTTTATATATACCCGAAGCATCCGTATTCATCCATGGCACAGTCTGAGGCTGCATGCTTGTTTATGAGAATATATACACAGACAGAGGATCCGGAGTACCTTGAGCTTGCAAGACGAGCGATAGATTTCATGTTATTGCCTTTGGAAGAAGGCGGATGCACAAAGTATGACGGAGAGGATGTATATTTGTGCGAACATACAGACCCATCCCGTACAGTCGTGCTCAACGGATGGATATTTTCACTATGGTGTCTTTATGATTATATTAAGCTGACAAGCGACAGCGGTATTCGAGATGTTTATCAAAAGACCCTTGCAACCATGGAGAAGCTTTTGCCTTCTTATGATTGCGGATATTGGTCTTATTACGATAGATCAAAGAGAATGACAAGTCCGTTTTACCACAAGCTTCATATAGCCCAGTTAGAGGTTATGTATGATATTACAGCTGCTCCTATATATCGTGAATATTCCGTAAAATGGCAGGCGTATGCGGATTCGTTGATAAAACCAAAGCGTGCTTTCGTGGTAAAAGCTTTTCAGAAATTAACCGAAAAACTCTAATTGTATGATAGAATAACGTAATGGGGGAAAAAATGAAAATCATTCAGATAATGCCTGAATTTGATCTTGCCGGTGCTGAGATAATGGCAGAAAATCTCACATATTCTCTGATGAAACGCGGTCATGATGTGGTCGTGATCAGCATGTACACAAAGCACACCCCTATTACAGACAGACTCGAATCCCGCGGAGTCAAGCTCATATATCTTGATAAAAAGAGCGGATTTGATATTAGTATTATCGGGAAAATGAAAAAAGTGTTCTGCACAGAGAAACCTGATGTAATTCATACACATAGGTATCTTGCCAGATACGCAGTTCCTGCGGCACAATTGGCGAGAGTGAAGGGCAGAGTGCATACTGTCCATAATATGGCAGCCAAGGAAGTCGGATCCAGAGACAGAAAGTTTAATAAGTTCTTTTATGAGAGACTTGGGATGTATCCTGTGGCTATCAGCCCTGAGATAAAAAGAACGGTCATAGAGGAGTATGGTCTTCCTTGCGATAGCGTTGGTATGGTGTATAACGGTATCGACCTTGATAATTGCATTCCAAAAAGCGACTATTCTTTGGGCGAAAGAATAAATCTGCTGCATGTAGGAAGATTTAATTATCAAAAAAACCACGAGGGGATCATTCGTGCTTTCCGTCTGGTGTGTGATGTTTATCCTAATGCTCACCTGAATTTTTACGGTACAGGAGAGCTTGAGACACAGTCAAAAGAACTTTGCAGGGAGTTGTCGCTTGACGGTAATGTGACTTTTTGCGGGACTACGGATGATATATATTCGGTCATGAGCAACAGCGATATGTTCTTATTGTGTTCTCACTACGAGGGAATGCCGATAACACTCATAGAAACTATGGCTAGCGGATTGCCTATCATTGCTACTGCGGTTGGCGGTGTTGTTGATATGATAGAGGATGGAGTAAACGGACTGCTTTGTAAAGATGATGTAGCAGAAATCGCGGATGCGATCATTAAAATGATATCAGACCAAAAGCTCAGAGAGAGCTGCGGAAACGCTGCAAAACAAAAGTCTGTCTGCTTTTCAGCCGAAGGCATGGTTGACGGATATTTACAGGTTTATGAGAAGGTTTTGGATCGTAAACATAGTTAATTTATGGGGTAAGAAAGATGAAAATTCTCTTTATTTCTTCTTCGATGGGATTTGGAGGTGCCGAAAGGGTAATTTCGGTTATTTCCAGTCAACTTGCACGTATGGGTCATGAGGTAGGCATCTATCTTACAAAAGCAACTACAGAATGCGTTTATCCTCTTCATGAGAGTGTAAAACTTTACGCCGAGGACAAGCTCGGTAGCATGAAGGATGTCATAAAAAGTATAAGGAGCTTTGTGAAAAACTATGATCCTGATGTAGTTGTTCCTTTTATGACTTATCAGTGCATATATACGAGCTTCGCACTTGCTTTTACAAAATATCCGGTTGTTGTATGTGAGCGAAACGATCCTAACAGCATCGATGGTAAAAATGCAGGTAAAATATGGTTTTATATAAGAGACCTTGCGTTTAGTATGGCACGAGGAGCTGTGTTCCAGACTGACGGAGCAAAGGCTTGTTTTCCTAAAAGTGTTCAGAAGAAGAGCACGGTGATATTAAATCCCATAAACGAGTCTGCTTTGCTCGATGTTTACGAGGGAGAGAGAGAAGACCGGATAGTTCATGTAGGCCGTTTGAACGTGCAAAAGAACCAATCTATGCTTCTCAGGGCATTTGCAAAGATCAAAGACGAATTCCCGAATATAAATCTTGAGATATACGGCGACGGTGAAATGGCAGATACCCTAAAGCAACTTTGTACCCGGCTGTCGCTCGATGGCAGAGTGTTGTTTATGGGGAATGTCAAAGGGGTCGGAGAGTGCATAAGAAAGGCAAAATTGTTTGCTTTTTCATCCGATTGCGAGGGAATGCCTAATGCACTGGCGGAAGCTATGGCACTGGGACTTCCGTGTGTTTCCACGGACTGTTCTCCCGGAGGGGCAAGAATGCTGATACATGACGGTGTAAACGGTATTATCACACCGTGCAAAGACGCAGATAGGTTTGCCGAAGCTCTCAGACGAGTATTGTCTGACGAAGAGCTTGCTCGGTCTCTCGGAAGGAATGCCGTTGGGATAAGGGAGCGTATGAATATAGACACAGTAGCAAAAGCATGGGAAGATTATCTCGGGCTTGTTGCTTTTAAGAAAAACAAGTAAAAGGTGTTTTTAATGACAGATATAAAGAAAGTTGACAATACTTCAACTCTAAATTCCGGTTTGAGAAAACTGTGGAAATTCGCCCTGTTTGCTTATATTATTTGTAACACGGCATTTGCTTCCCAGTCATACCTGATGATGCTCAACTCTTACGCTATGTATTTCTTCATTGGAGTGAGCTTGTTGTGTATTATTACCTCGGGTGTTATCAGGTTTAATTATTACATGCTGTCTTTTATAGCGTTTACGGTTGTTCTTATTGCAGGTAATCTGTACACTGAGAGCTCGCATGCTTTTTCGTATACTTACGATTTCTTTGTAGCTTTTTGTATCGTTTTCTGTGTAATGAATTATATCGAAAATGAGAATGATATACAGTTCATATTCCAATCGCTTATGATAGGCGGAATGGTGCTTGACGTATATGTTCTGTCCATCTACGGATCAAACTTTATAACTGCTATTATGGAGCAGACTCGAGTCGGAGAGGTTGCGGGCAACGTTAATGACGTTGGATTGAAATCCTGTTACGCATCTCTTATCGCCTTGTATTTTCTGTTAAACCACAAGCAAAAGATAAATAAACTGTTCTATGTGATAGTTTGCGTGGTTGGCGTATTCTTCTCGATCATAACGGCTTCAAAAAAGGTTTTGATCCTTCTTGTTATCGGCTTTTTGTTCATATTCATACTGTCCGGAGACAAGAAGAAAAATGCACTTATCGCCATAAGGAATGTACTGATAGCTGTGTTTGCTGCTGTATTGGTAGTGTATCTGATATATAATGTAAAATACTTTGAGTATATGAAGATCAGAATAGATGAGATCTTTGATATGCTTATTAACGGCGGAGGAAACAGCAGTGACCAGAAGAGAATGCGTTTCCTTGTAGAGGGATTTCAGGTCTTTGTACAGAATCCTCTGTTCGGTGATGGAACAGCAGCTTCGTTTAACTACTTTGGTACCTATTCACACTCGAACTTTGTTGAGATTCTAATGAATCACGGTGTGTTTGGGTTTGTGGCATATTATTTCTGCTATCCGATCGTAATATTCAGATGCATCTCCAAAGGAAAACAAAAGACGAAGAAAATGAATCTTTCGTATTTATGCTTGTTCGTTTATCTTTCTATTCTTGTGCTGTCAATTGCACTTGTATATTACACATTTATCTACTATCATATACTGCTTGCTGTCTCTGCCGCTTATGTTTTAAATTCCGGCATGACTGAAAACGAGGAAGATGTTGTATGAAAATCTGTATAGTATCAGTTTTTAACAGTACAAATCAAGGCAGCTATCAACAGCTGAAGGAGCTTGGAGATGCTTATTCAAAGTTTGGGGAAGTATACTATCTTGACTGCGGCATCAGAAGCATCTGGAGCGGTGCCTTTGATTATTTTGTCCGCTGTGTACTTCGACTAAAATTTCAAAAGGCTTTCTATGATCTGAAAAAGAGATGGATATTCAAAAAAAGGTACGGACAGCTCAGAAGTATTAGTATGTCACAGGTAAAGGACATGGATCTGTTTGTTCTTGGCAGTGATGAGATATGGAACGTGGGACGAAAAGATATGAGACATCCGTTCCTTTTTGGAGAGGGACTGGGCGAGATGATAGTTTCGTATGCTCCGTCGGTAGGAAATACCGATGCGGCTTCTATGAAGTCATTTCCGTATACAACAGATAATTTCAACCGTCTTCTGTGTGTAGGTGTCAGAGATGAGTATTCACGGCATATCCTCTCAGAGTGTGGATGCACAAAAGATATAGATCTTCTTCTGGATCCAACTTTTTTAAAAACCAAGGAGCAGTATTTAGCTGATCATAAAAAAGAAGATAAAGAAGGATATGTAGCTTTATACTGCTTTCAGGGGATGCTTGATAAAAGCGGAGAGTGCTCTTCGTGCTTTGCCGAATTCGCAAAGGAAAAAGGACTCAGGCTTGTATCAGGTGGTGTTTGGAGCGAATACGCAGAGAACACACATTGTAAACAGCCTTGTACCTTCGACTTTTATATAGATGCTGACTATGTTATTGCAAATACTTTCCACGGAACAGCTTTTGCTATCAATTTGAATAAACAGTTCATTACGTTTTCGTGCGGAAAAGAGAAAATCAAGGAACTGCTCAAACAGCTCGGACTGGAGGACAGAGATTGTTCCGGTAAGAGCAAAGAAGAGATATTTGCTGTTTTGAACAAACCGATAGATTATGATAGCGTAAATGAAAAGCTTGATACTGCTCGTAGTAGTTCTGTCGATTATATCAAAAAAACCGTTGAGCTTGCAAAAAATATTCAAGGTGAAAAACAGTGAACTACATAAAAAGACTATTTAACAACGATTATGCGTTTTCGTTTATAAACAAAATATCATCGGTTCTCGTAGGTATTATAACATCAGCATTGATAAACCGTTTTCTCGGGCCTGAGGGCAAGGGACAGTATGCTTACGTCATCAATATAGTCAATTTGGTCGTAATAGCAGGCAACTTTGGCTTTTATCAATCCTATCCTATGAACAAAAGGCAGAAAATGCCTAATATAACCGAGAAGTACGTTGATGTATTTTTCAGTCAGTTTTTGATCTATACGGCTATAGCTGTTGTTCTGTCATTTTTCTGCGGTGGAAACGTGCTTTATATCTGTGCCTTGTTTTTAGTTCCGGTACAGGTCTTAACAGCACAGTTTGGTATGGTTGCTTTGGTTGAGTTTATCAATTTCAGACAGAAGCTACAGTTCTTTACTACTTTTTTAAATCTCCTTCTGACTGTACTGATATACCTCTTAGCTCCCAAACACGTTGTGTTTATCATGGGCATGCTTTTGCTAAAAGACCTTATCTTTATCGGAATGTACCTGTTCAAGATAAGATATATACCAAGACCTTTCAGGGTTGAAGCGAGCTTTTTGAAGATGCTGTTCAAGTTTGGGTTCGTTGCAATGATATCGGCATTTTTACTAACCTTAAACTACAAGGCAGATGTAATTATGCTAAAGTACTTTGTAGACGATGCTCAGATAGGTCTGTATTCGGTAGGAGTCATGCTTGCAGAATATATCTGGCTTATCCCGGATGCATTTAAAGAAGTTCTGTTTGCCAGAACGGCAAAGGATGACGCTATCGGCGAGATAATGGCCAGCATAAGGATCAATTTGTTTGTTTCGTTCATCATCATTGTAGGCTTAATATTCCTTGGCAGACCGTTTATTTATTTGATGTATGGAAGTGAGTTTATAGATTCATACGCGGTTACTTGTGTTATAATGTGCGGTGTGCCTTCAATGGTACTTTATAAAATGACAACTTCGCTATACGTTGCAAACGGCAAACAGCTGTTCTATCTGGGAACGTTGGCAGTGTCTGCTGTATCAAACATTGTACTCAATTTGATATTTATACCGTATTTTGGAAAGATGGGTGCTGCTATTGCTTCTGCAATATCGTACAATTTGTGCGGACTCATCTTTTATGGCAGGTTTTTGCATGATTATAACATAAAATGGTACGAGACCTTTACTATTGGCAAAAAGGATATTAAGCTGATAGTAGGAAAAATTAGAAAATAATTGATTTTTGAAAGTAGGGGTTTGTGTGAAGACATTAGAGCTGAAAGGGAAGACCGTGCTTCTGACAGGAGCGGCGGGATTTATCGGTGCAAATCTGGCGAAAAAGCTTCTTGAACAATCATCTGCCAGAGTGATAGGCGTAGATAATATGTGTGATTATTACGATGTCAGCTTAAAGGATTATAGATTGAAGATGCTTGAAGAATATGATAATTTCGTGTTTATCAAAGCAAGTATAGCTGACAGAACAGCCATTGATCGGATATTCGAGGAGTACAGTCCGGATATAGTGGTTAACCTCGCCGCACAGGCAGGAGTAAGGTATTCAATAACTAACCCTGATGCGTATATAGAGTCTAATATTATTGGATTTTACAATATTCTCGAGGCGTGCAGACATTCGTATGACGGCGGAAGAAACGGAGTAGAGCATCTTGTCTATGCGTCGAGCTCCTCGGTTTACGGTAGCAACTCCAAGATCCCATATTCTGTTGAAGATAAGGTCGATAATCCCGTTTCGCTTTATGCTGCAACCAAGAAATCAAATGAACTGATGGCTCACGCTTATTC
>JAZNOK010000042.1:0-1882 GCA_045580775.1 Eubacteriales bacterium | reverse complement strand
TCCTTCGCTACGCTCGAGGATGACAGGGCGGTTGGGGCTTCGATCAAGTCCTCCCTCGTCCATGACAGGGCGGTTGTGACTTCGCTAATTCCCGATCGGTCATAATCATTACAAAACAGCATCGGTACAATCGGCACTCTCTGCTCACCCTCTGATCCCTGCAGCGGCAGCAAAAAGCACAAATTCCCACAAAGCAAAAACACTCCCCATACAGAACAAGCTTCTGTATGGGGAGTAGTTATTTTATTCTGCGGTATAGTTGTCAAAATAGCCCTGGATAAAGACGATCGGTGTACCCTTGTCGCCTGAGCCGGAGGTCAGGTCACACAGCGATCCGATAAGGTCGGTCAGCTGTCTGGGGGTAGTTCCTTCACTTGCCATTTTTCCTACAAGGTCTGAGTCCTTTTCGGTTATTTTGTTCTTGATTGCTTCTTTGAGAGCGTCACCCGAAAGTCCTGCAAACTCATTGTCTGCCAGATACTTGAGCTTCAGCTCGTTGGGCGTTCCCTCAAGTCCCTTTGTATAAGCAGGAGATACCACCGGGTCAGCCAGCTCCCAGATCTTTCCGACAGGGTCCTTGAACGCTCCGTCTCCGTAAACCATGACCTCGATGTTCTTGCCGGTTGCCTCAAAGAGCTTGTCATGGATAGCGTCTACTACAGGCTGGCACTCACGCGGAAAGAGCTTGACCCGGTCCTCGGTTGCCTTGTTCGAACCGAGCAGTCCGTAGTGCTCGTTGTAGCCTGAGCCGTTAACCGGACAGGTAAGAATATCGTCCAGTCCAAGCACACACTCGCCGCCGTTTGCCCTGAGTATTCTCTTGGTGCGGGCTCTCGAGTGAATGTCACAGCAAAGCACGTTCTTTGTATAATCAAGAATAGCACGGGGGTTGTTCGCGAAAATGATCTGTGCCTCAGCTCCGCACTCACGGATAAGCGTCTCATAGTATTCTACATAATCAACGCCTGTAAATCTATGCTTGCCGTAGCCAAAGAGCTCTCTGTACTTCTCAAGAGAAAGAACATCTCTGTAGGGATCAACGCCCTTTTCATCGAGAGCATCAATAGAAACGAGGTGATTGCCGACTTCGTCAGAAGGGTAGGAAAGCATCAGGACGATCTTCTTTGCTCCTTTTGCTATTCCACGCAGGCAAATGGCAAAACGGTTGCGGCTGAGAATGGGGAAAATAACTCCGATCGTGCTGTCCTCACCGAACTTCGCTTTGATATCGGCAGCGATATCGTCAACCGACGCATAGTTGCCCTGTGCTCTTGCGACGACAGCCTCTGTCATTGCAACGATGTCGCGGTCATGAAACTCAAACCCGCCGTCCTTCTGTGCTTGCAGCACGGAACTCACAACGATATCAACTATATTGTCTCCCTGACGGATAATGGGGGCTCTGACTCCTCGGGATACTGTGCCAATCATACGGCTCATAAATTATAACATCTCCTTAAATATCAACATACAAATGCGATGTAACTCGTAAAAGTACAGATTAGCTTAAACTAAATGACAGTTACAGTAAATTATAACACTATTATAGGCTTTTTACAATAGTTTTTTCTGTTTTTTTTTATAAAATTTGTAAAAGAACTGTAATAATGCCAAATATCACAATACAGCAAGGGAGGATAACCGCCGACAGGGGAGCAACGATATAGGCGGGGAAGACCCGAGGGGGAACGATATAGGCGGGGAAGCCCCGAGGGGGAACGATATAGGCGGGGAAGACCCTTTCCTAAAAACTTTTTAATAATTTTTTATATGGTTAGAGTTCCAACCCCGCCGGACTGGTCAAGTAAAGCTATGGGAGAAGCCACTTCCCCGCTGTCATTCTCGAACGGAACGAAGTGGAGTGAACAAAGCGACTCGCTAT
>JAZNOK010000041.1:0-23514 GCA_045580775.1 Eubacteriales bacterium | reverse complement strand
CTGCTCGGGAAGAGCAGGTACGGCATCCTACTCACCTGAGGAAGCGGGTGTAGATCTGGTTCCGCTCTTTGATACTATAATGGATTATATCCCTGCCCCTGAGGGAGACGAGGATGGAGAGCTTCAGCTCCTTGTATCGAGCGTGGATTACAACGAGTATGTGGGACGTATAGGTATAGGACGCGTCGAGCGTGGACGTATTAAGGTAAATCAAGAGGTCACTATCTCAAACTTCCATTCGGATGCACCCCCAAAGAGAGCAAAAATAGTAGCCCTCTATCAGATAGACGGTCTGAGCAGAGCTTCGGTGGATACAGCGACTGTGGGAGATATCGTGTGCTTCTCCGGTTGCGAGAACATCAATATCGGAGATACTGTCACCTCGACATCTTGCGTGGAACCTTTGGAATTTGTCAAAGTATCAGAACCTACAATGGAGATGACCTTCTCTGTCAACACTTCTCCCTTTGCGGGAAAAGAGGGCAAGTTCGTTACCAGCAGACACCTTCGTGACCGCCTTTATAAGGAAACACTCAAGGACGTGTCTATCCGCGTCAATGATGCGGACACTGCAGAGTCGTTCAGAGTTGCGGGAAGAGGAGAGATGCATCTGTCTATTCTGATAGAGAACATGCGTCGTGAGGGATATGAGTTATGCTGCTCTACTCCTAAGGTGCTCTTCCGTGAGATCGACGGAGTTAAGTGTGAGCCTATCGAGCGTGTCACTATAGACTGTCCCGAAGATGCGGTAGGAAGTGTAGTTGAAAAGCTCAGCAGAAGAAAGGGCGAACTTCTGGCTATGGATCCCAAGGGTTCGAGAATGAGAATAGAGTACCTTATACCTACAAGATGTCTTTTCGGGTACAGAAGTGAGTTCCTCACAGACACCAAGGGCGAGGGAATAATGAACAGCCTCTTTGATTCCTATCAGCCTTACAAGGGAGAGGTTACGACCAGGTATTCCGGATCTCTTATTGCCAGTGAGGAGGGTGTGTCCACCTCGTACGGACTGTTCAACGCACAGGACAGAGGAACGATGTTCATTGGAGTTCAGACTCCTGTATATGAGGGAATGATAGTAGGAGAGAACCCCAAGCAAGGCGATATTACACTCAATGTGTGTAAGGCAAAGCATCTCACTGCTATCCGTTCCAAGGGTGCCGATGAGGCTCTTATACTTACTCCGCCAAAGATAATGTCACTTGAGCAGGCAATAGAGTTTATCGTTGACGACGAGCTGATCGAGGTCACACCGAAGTCGATAAGACTCCGCAAGCGTATCCTCAATACCGAGCTTCGCCTCAAGGCAGAAGCAAAGATCAAGCGTGCTCAGCAGTAATTGGACCAAACGAAGGATAAAAGGAGCTGTGAAAACTCGGCGAGAGTTTTCACAGCTCCTTTTTGTACTTGTATTATATTTAGTTCTTGAGCGAATGTATGGGGGCAGGTACTCTGCCGCCGCGGGAGATGAATCGTTCGCTCGATTCTGTGTGCAGGGGCATGATCGGAGCACGTCCGAGAAGTCCGCCGAATTCAACCGAATCGCCGACAATCTTTCCATGTGCGGGTATTACTCTGACGGCAGTAGTCTTGTTATTAATTACTCCGATGGCGATCTCGTCTGCTATGATAGCGGATAGGGTAGAGGCGGGTGTGTCACCTGCGACTGCGATCATATCAAGGCCGACCGAGCATACAGCCGTCATTGCCTCTAACTTGTCAAGGGAAAGTGTGCCTGCTTCAACTGCGTTGATCATTCCTATATCCTCGGATACGGGAATGAATGCACCCGAGAGTCCTCCTACGTGGCTGGACGCCATAACGCCGCCCTTCTTTACTGCGTCATTGAGCAGAGCCAGGGCTGCTGTTGTTCCGTGAGTTCCGCATCTTTCAAGTCCCATAGCTTCAAGTATATGAGCGACAGAGTCACCCATAGCAGGAGTGGGAGCAAGAGAGAGGTCAACGATGCCGTAAGGAACGCCGAGCTTTTCTGCTGCCTGCATTGCTACGAGCTGTCCGACTCTTGTGATCTTGAACGCGGTCCTTTTTATGATCTCGGCAAGCTCAGTAAAGTTGACATCGCCTGCCTTGTTTATCGCACTGGAAACAACTCCAGGTCCGGAGACTCCGACGTTTATCGCTACGTCGTTCTCTCCCACACCGCAAAACGCTCCTGCCATAAATGGGTTATCGTCGGGGGCGTTTGCAAAAACAACGAGCTTTGCACATCCGATAGAGTCTGAGTCTTTTGTCAGATATGCAGTCTCTTTGATGACCTCACCCATGCGTTTTATAGCGTCCATGTTGATGCCTGTTTTTGTAGAGGCTACATTTACTGATGAGCAGAGATTTGATGTTTCGGTCAGGGCTTGGGGGATGGCTGAGATAAGCCTGTCTGCACCTACGGTCATGCCCTTTTGTACCAGAGCTCCAAACCCGCCGATAAAGTTGACACCTGTGGCTTCTGCCGCTCTCTGAAGGGTCTTTGCAATTTTGACATATCCGTCGATTGTACAGTCTCCGCCGATGAGAGATATAGGGGTAAGAGAAATACGCTTGTTGACTATCGGTACGCCGTAGAATTTCTCTATCTCATCTGCTACAGGAACGAGGTGTTCTGCTTTCCTTGTGATCTTGTCATATATTTTGTCACAGAGTCTGGATACGTCATCGCTTGTACAGTCAAAGAGGGAGATGCCCATGGTTATCGTTCTGACATCGAGCTTCTCCTGGCGTATCATGTTTATAGTTTCAAGAATGTCCTGGTTGTTTATCATTTTTCCTCTCCGTGCGTCTTATATCGTGTGCATAGCGTCAAAGATATCCTCGTGCATAGCACGGATCTCAAGATTGCTTGACTGTCCGAGCTTGTCGAGTGCATCAACGAATGAGGAAAAATCGCAATTGAGCTCGTCGATGTTGGCGAGCATTATCATGGCAAAATAGTCATGGAGCACCGATTGTGTGATATCCTCGATGTTTGCTGAATACTCAGCACAGAGGGTGGCAACCTTTGCGATGATGCCGACGGTATCCTTGCCTATGACTGTGATTACTGCTTTCATGTGTAGATCTCCTTGGTTAGATAAAACTAAAGTTATAAGTATTTTACAACAAACAGCTTTTGATTTCAACTGTTTTATGAGAAAAGTTTTTATATCATAGAAAAATCTGTAATTACGCTCTGCTTTTTCTCCGGTGCTTTGTGAATACGAAACGGAAGGGAGGTTTTGAAAAACACGGATCAGTTTGTAACCGTAAGCTGATTTATTCAGCCGTAAGAATGTAAAAAAACTGTACTGTGACTTGACAGAGGTTATTTTGGCTGTGTATAATGAAACGGTAATGATACGTTATACGGAAACTGAGAACAGACTGTTGTTACAATAACGTTTTTTGCTTTTTATAGGAGATCAAGATGGAGATTATCAGAAGTGTAATAAACTATCTGCTTGCCAACACAGCAAACATCATCATAGCCCTTGTGAAAGGCGGCCTTGTATTCTTTATCGGATGGAAACTTGCAAAATGGATAGTCAAGGTTCTGAAAAAATCAAAAGCATTCAAGAAGCTCGATGCAGGGATCGAGAGCTTTGTAGCGAGCTTGATCGAGGTGCTGTTAAAGGCTCTGGTCGTGATAGCAGTGGTGTCTGTAATTGGCATAGATCTGTCAGCGGCAGTGACAGCTCTTGCATCTGTGGGACTAACTTTCGGACTTGCTTTTCAGGGGGCACTGTCTAATCTCGCGGGCGGATTTATCATTCTTGTCTTCAGACCTTTCAAGGTGGGAGACTACATAGATACTCACACCGACAGCGGAACTGTTGAGTCAATAGCGATATTTCATACCAGACTAAGGACCCCCGACAACAAGATCATATCCATACCGAACGGAACTCTCTCAAACTCCTCTATTATCAATTATTCGGCACTCCCTACAAGAAGACTTGACTTTTCCTTCAATGTTGAGCACGGTACAGATATAAACAAGGTAAAACAGGTGCTCGTAGCAATTGCCCAGGAGCAGAACGCGAGAATAAAGGATCAGCCGATCGTCTGCAATATAAATACTTTTACCGATTCGGCTATTGGTATCGTGCTCAGATTTTGGGTAAGCTCGGAAGATTATTGGGACACGTACTTTGATGTAAACGAAAAGGTAAACGAGGCGTTCGGTGAAAACGGAATTGTTATTCCGTCTCAACAACTCACCATTCACACAAACAGCAAAACAAAGTAAATTATGCTCTGTATGCCGCCCGACCGTGGGCGGCATTTTTGCTGTGCGGGAAGATGCCTTTTGCCTTTTACGTATCTCTTTGGATAATGATCTGTCAAGTATAGGTGGGAGGAGGGCTGCCGGGTGCTGTTTTTTTCTTGTGTGCGGCATAGCGGTTACAGGAAGACGTTGCTTCCGGCGTTTTTTATAAATGTTGATTTTTAATATGCGTTTTGGTATTATATGTATGAGATGTTCTGTTTAAGGAGCTTTGAAATGAGAAAAACACTATCTGCGATATTAATATTTTCTTTGATCATGTGTTGTACGGCGTGCGGCGGAAAAACCTCTCCTGACAGTGAAGGGACACTTGCCGCGGATGGTAATGATACATCTGCTGCGACTGTTGTTACGGATGAAGTTTCAGTGCCTATAGGAGATGATAATACCGCTAGGCTGATATATGAAAACGATTTTTCGTCCGGCATGGACGGAGTGCGTGTTCTTTACGGAGGGTTTGAGGTCAGGGATGGAATGTTGCGTTGTACAAAAAGCAAAAACGGCGGCTACAGTACGCTTTTGTTTGAGACGGAGAAGCTTTCTGACTTTGTATACGAGGCGGACTTCATAGATCACAGAGGCGGCGGGGGACTGCTGTTTTTGTGTGACTCTGATGCGGCGGCTACCAACTCCTCAGATGCATTTTGCGGATATATGGCGTATGTAGGAAAGGACGGAGGACTTGGAGCTATGGGATGCTCTTCTCCGAACGGCAAATGGAGCGGGAATTTTGCTGTAAGCACACAAAATGTTACCGATCCGGGTGCGGATCTGCATCTTAGAGTCAGGGTCAGCGGTGACTTCATTATATACACCATGACCGATATAGCATCGGGAAATGAGGTGTACCGCTATGAATACAAAAAGGGAGACAGCAAAAAATACGATACTCAGCCGTATTTATCCGGTGCTATCGGACTCAGAATGTATAACGATTCAGGTGCGGCGGGTTTTGATAATATAAAAGTATACGCTACAAAGGACGTGAGTATCAGCGATATCTGTATTTCGACCGGAGAGACTGCAGATATGGCAGTTAAGGCAGAGAAGGATGAGAACCTGATCACTTTTACATCTGATGGGACGGGTTATGCTGTCTCTTATGATGCTTCGGTCGAGAGGGTGATGCTATATAGATACAACGGCGGCGAGCTGTCCTATATTGCGGAGCATGCACAAAAGATAGATGATGGGGCAGAGTATGCTGTTCGTGTCAAAAACGCAAGTGACGCTTTGACTGTTTACTTCGAAGATACGATTGCTCCTGTGTTTGAGATACCTCACTCCGGTGGAAAATACAACATAGGCTCGAGCAGCAGACTCGGGGTGAAGCTGTATGACACAAGCGATGCTTTTGATACTTTGAAAGGATATACAAACCCGGTAGCTGACGGAGCTGACCCCGAGGTAATATATCACCAGGGAAAGTACTATCTCTACACTTCGCACAACAAAAAGGTAAGAGTACGCACTTCGGTCGACCTTGTGAATTGGGAGGAGGCGGGATATGCATTTACACTTCCGACAGGGTCTGATATCACGAGCTTTATGAGTCCGAATGTCTTTTTCTCGGATGGGCTGTTTTATCTTATCATAGCATCGCGAACAGGAGGGAGCAGTTCGAGCACAGACTTCAAACTTTATTACGCGAGTTCCTCATCCCCCACAGGTCCGTTTGCTATGAAGGGTGACCGACCGTATATAAACGATACAAATGAAATAGGCGGGGCACCTTTTGTTGATGAAGATGGAAGAATATACATAAGCTCGGTTCGGTTCGGAGGAGGAAATCACATATATATCCAAGAGATAAAAGCAACCGATGGAATTATCACTCCGCTCACAGAGGCTGTTCATTGCATCAGTCCCACTGAGCATTATGAGATTGATGAATACGGCAGGATAACCGAAGGCGGGGTAATAGTAAAGCATGGAGACTATTACTACATGATGTATGCATCAGGTCATTACAAGGGGCATTACGGAGAGGCTTATGCAACAAGCAAGAGCATCTTTGGACCTTGGGAAAAATATGAGTATAACGATGTTCTCAACTCCAATATATATGCTGACGGGGTAGGGGACTGTGTGTTTGTCAGGTCCCCGGGCGGAGAGCTGTTTGTGATGTACCACAGACACACAGAGATCGGAAATGAGGGAAAAACACGCAGTATCTGTATTGACAGAGTGTACTTTGTTCCGTCTGAGGATGGAGGACCTGATGTTTTGCGTATCTACGGACCTACCGTAACGGCTCAGCCTGTTCCGGAGTGCATAAGTAATAATTGAAATCCACGGCGGAAGAAATAAAAAAGTATTGTTAGCATGGCTGTTGTGCCCCAAATTGTACAGACAGCACAAAAAAGACCTCCTATGGTAGAATTTAAGTAAACTACCATAGGAGGTCTTTTTTTGTCATTGTCCGTTTTTAACGGATCGGTTCAGTCGCTCCCCATCTGTTTGTTTTTATTAATCAACCGACAAAGCAGCGGAGCGTACTTGCACATTTTCCCGGGGAGATAAAAAACGCGAGAGAAAACAGTTTTTGTTTTCTCTCGCGTAATATCAATTTTTAATTACCACCGAGGGCTGCGGCACCTATGATGCCGGCGTCATTGCCTAGGGTGGCTATTTTTATTTTTGTTTGCTTATCTTTTTGGTATGATCTGGTATATTGTTCGCGTTCTATCAAAGGAAGAAGAGGCTTGAGCAGATATTCACCCTCACCCGAAAGTCCTCCGCCTATTGTGAAAACCTCAGGCTGAAAAGCATTGATCAGGTTTGTAATTCCGCATGCGAGGTAGCTTGTATACTCTTCGATCAACTTGCATGCTTGTTCGTCTTGCTGCTTTGAAGCATCAAATGCTGTTCTGGTATTAGCACGTTCGGGGTCGTTTTCGCACATGTCCAGCATAAGCGAAGGAGTATGGCTGTCTTTGAGCTGAACCAGCCTCTCTTTTGTCATTCTGACAAGAGCAGTAGCGGAACAGTAGGTTTCAAAGCACCCCTGTCTGCCGCAAGGGCAAGGCACGCCTCCGTGAACTATTACCATATGTCCGAGCTCGCCGCCTGCTCCGTTGAAGCTTTGCAGTATCTTTCCGTCAATTACAATGCCTCCTCCGACACCGGTACCCAGAGTTATCATAACGGATGAGGAAGAACCTTTTGCTGCTCCTGCTACAGCCTCTCCGAGAGCTGCGGCGTTGGCGTCATTATCGACAAAAATATTGGCGATTCCTGTAAGCTCTTTTAATTTATCGGCTAAAGGATAAGAGACGTATGTGGGGAGATTGCAGGAGTACTCTACAGTGCCGGAACGTGCGTCGATGGCACCCGGAGTGCCGATGCCGATGCTGTATATCTCATCAAAAGGGACGTTTGCTTCAGCGGCGGCTTTCTTGCAGAGTGCGGCAATGTCTGAAGTGATAAGATCAGCGTGCCTTGCTGCGTTTGTAGGGCAGGTGACCTTAGTTAGTATTTTGTATTCGTCATCTGTTACGGCGGCGGATATCTTTGTACCGCCGAAGTCAACTCCTATTCTGTACATAAAAAACTCCTGTTGCATAAATATTTGGATAAAAACAATATAACATCCGATCATAATTGTGATAATTACTTAGTGTATTTTAACATCTGATGACAAGTTTGTCAATCGAAATTTTGACCTAATATGAGAACAAACAAGAACAGGGAAAAAATTCTTGTTTTGGAAAAAAACACAAGTTTAAATCCGCAGAATGATGATTTTGAGCTAAAAAACGATTTTTTGTTAGATTTGTACATATGTAGAAAAACGAGTGTCAAAGTTGTGCAAGTTCACCAAAAGAAACCTGACCAAAAAAAGGCGGCGTTGATTGATGGGATAGCGGATAAAGGTTAAAAATATTTACTAAAAGATGTACAATCGTTGTCGCTTTGCTTGCTTTTTATAGCAGGTTCACGAGCTATACATTTTTTAAAAAACCAATAATAAAGCCGAATACGGCAGTAATATAGAAAAAATACGGCTTTTTGAGTTGATTTGCGGATGCAACAAATGGTAAGCTATATTTACACGCGATTTGCACAACGAATTTGGCTTTGTCAAGAAAATGCCGGATTTGCATCGAAAAAAGCGAAAAAAGCGAAAATAATCACACCTTCTGCGGTGAATTATACCGCTTGTGAACGCGGTGTTGCGTAATTTTGAACTCTTGACTTTTTTATATATATTATGGTAATATATAACCACGAAAGTTCGGGTCGCGAATACCAAATATCGGGCGTAAGCCTGATATTTTTGCCGTATAAGGGCCCTTTAGGTGCGTATGATGCCCTCTTTCGGGTGTCTTTGGGGATGCCGTACATAGTTCGAACGCTTTTTTGCGTAAAAGAAATACGCTACCGTACGAGTGACGGAAAAAAGACCGGACATCAGGCGGTGTGCTCTACTCACCGATTTTTTGTACAATTTTTTTGGAGGAAAGCAAAATGAGAAAACTCACACCCAAGCGTCTGATTTCTCTGTTCCTTGCTCTTTTGATGCTGTTCGGCTGCTGCTCAACGGCGGCTTATGCCGATACAACTGAAAAAGCTGACGGAACGACTGAATCGGAAACTCTTACCGATCTGGAAAGACTTAAAGAGCTTCTGAACACTCGTTCCTACGAGGATTATCTTAAGAGATATGAAGGCGTAGCTGCAGGCAAGCAGGAAGTGTCGGTCGCTATCGAAAAGGTTGTGTCCGATGATGCTAAGGTTGCAGACATTTCTGATTATCCGAACGTCTATATCACTCCTCAGTTCAAGATCGAATCGGAGGGACAGCTCGATACTATCCTTTCCAAACTTGATTACGATGACTATGAGGTGGTGTATGACTATCCCGAAGAGTCAAAAGAAAACAGAAAATACTTCTACATAAAGTACACAAAGGATGAGGCAGACTCCGGAAAGGTAGTTGAGCTGACCGACTCCGGTAGTGCAAGCTTTGCTTTTGATGTTCCCGAGACCGGTATGTACTCCATCGTTATAGAGTACTATCCTATCGTGGCAAAGTCGGCAAACATAGAGAGAATGCTTCTTATTAACGACAAGGTACTTTATTCCGAGTCGCGTTCGATCGCTATGACAAAGTCATGGACGAATCTCTACTATGCTAAGTATGACGCAAACGGACAGATCGTATACGACGATCAGGGTGGTTTTGCTCTCGAGTACAGAAAGGACGTTCAGAATAACGACATCCGTGCCGAGGCTGTTCAGACCCCTGAGTGGAGAGAATACACCGTCTCTGATGCGAGCGGTTATTACAACTCACTTATGTTCCACTTTGAAAAGGGTGAGAATGTGATCACTCTCGATGCTGAGAGAGAGCCTGTCGCTATCAAGTCCATCAAACTTGTTCCTCCTACAGAGGAGACTAGCTACGATGAGTACTACAAGAGCATTCAGGGGCTTGCTTCCGAGAATGCCGATGCGAAGGCTATCTATATTGCGTCCGAACTGTTTGACGGAATGTCGGATGAGTCGATATATGCTTTCAGCAACCGCTCTTCCTCTTCTACACTTCCTCAGTCGGCGACCTCTCAGGTCATCAATGTTGTCGGAGGTGCCACAAACTATAAGACTGCAGGCCAGTGGGTCACATATACCTTTACTCCTGAAAAGAGCGGTTACTATAATATAATGGCACGCTACAATCAGTCGGCACTTGCAGGTATGTTTACCTCGAGAACGATCAAGATCAACGGTGAGGTGCTCTTTGCAGAAGCACACAACACTCGTTTTGATTACAACACTGACTGGCAGTTTGACACTCTCGGAGACGGAGCTCGTGATTTTGAGTTCTACTTTGAGGGAGGTAAGCAGTATACAATAGAGCTTGAGGTTTCTCTCGGTGCTCTTGCTGATACTATCAGACAGGTTGAGGAGTCACTTAACGTTATCAATGAGTGCTACCTTGAGATTCTGAAGCTGACAGGTGCTGAGCCTGATGAATACCGTGATTACGGTTTCACGCGTCTGATGCCTGAGGTACTTAACAATTTTGTAAAAGAGTATCGCAGACTGGATTCTATTTCCCAGTATCTTACCGAGCTTTGCGGAGAGAAGGGCTCGCACGTTGCGACACTTGATAAGGTTTCCTTCCTATTAAATAGAATGGGAACTGATGAAGCTGAGGTTGCAAAGAACCTCAAGACCCTCAAGTCCTACATCGGTACACTCGGTACATGGCTCAACGACTCACGTGCACAGCCTGTAATGTTCGACTATCTGCTGGTGGTTCCTGCAGGTAAGACGGTGAAGGATGTATCCGCTCAGGATAAGATCTACAAGGCAAACAGTAACTTCTTTGAGTCTGCATGGTTTGAGATCAAGCTCTTCACTCAGTCGTTCTTTACGGATTATTCCAATATGGGTGCGACCATCGCTACCGGAGAGGATCCTGTAGAAGTGTGGATCAGTGAGGGACGTGACCAGGCACTCATTATCAGAAACCTTGTTGACTCCAACTTTACACCTCAAAGCGGTATTTCCGTAAATGTAAAGCTGGTTGCGGCAGGAACACTTCTTCCTTCCGTTCTTTCGGGTCTTGGACCTGACTCATTTATCGGTATAGGTTCTGTTGATACTATCAACTACGCTATACGTTCGGCTGTTCTTCCTCTTAATGAATATGATGGTTTTGAGGAGTTGTGCTCTGAGTTTACAGACGCGGCTCTCGTACCTCTTACTCTTGAAGGAAAGACCTACGGTATCCCTGAGAAGATGACATTCTCGATGATGTTCTACCGTCAGGATATCCTGGCTGACCTCGGAATCGAAATTCCGAAGACTTGGGACGATGTACTCAGTGCTCTTCCTGTTCTTCAGTCCAACAACATGCAGATAGGTCTTCAGAGAGACGTTGACCTGTTTATATATCAGCTTGGCGGAGACAGATGGGCTGACAACGGTATGAGATGCGGACTTGACTCCAACATCGCTCTCGAGGCATTCCAGTATTACTGTGAGTTCTACACGATGTATTCCTTCCCTGTAACATACGATGCGTCCAACCGTTTCAGAACAGGTGAGATGCCTATAGTTATCGGAACTTATACAGCGATGTACAATACTCTGACCGTATTCGCTACTGAGATTCAGGGACTTTGGGACTTTACGGTTCTTCCCGGTGTTCAGAACAAGGATGGCAGCGTTTCCAACCAGGCAGTATGTGCTATAGTCGGACTTGTAATGCTCAGCTCCTGCCCTGAGCATCAGAGAGAAGCTACATGGAAGTTTATTGAGTGGTTCTGCGGTGCTGACGCTCAGGCTAAGTATTCCAACAACCTCATTACCACTATCGGTAATGCAGCAAAGCATCCTACAGCAAACATCAAGGCTCTCAGCGAGATGCCTTGGAATACTGATGAGCTCAACAATATTCTTGCTCAGTTTAACAATATGGCAGCTATTGCAAACTACCCCGGAAGCTATATTTTCGACCGTTATCTCAACTTTGCGTTCTATGATGCATATAACGAGGATCAGGACCCTGTCGAGTCGCTTCGTTCTTACATCACCGCTATCAACAAGGAAATCACAAGAAAGCGTGAAGAGTTCGGAATGGATACTCTCGAGCTTGGTGAGACACTTGCTGACAGAAACGCACAAGACACAACGGCAGAGTAATACGGCAGTACAAAATAAATCAGATAAGGAGATAAACTCATGTCAGAAAACACGGCGGTAAAGCGTCCTGTTAGCAGAAAAGATATGGGAAAACTTCAGTGGACCTGGAATGAAATGAAGAAGAATAAGGTCGCTTACTTCATGGTAGCCCCTTTCTTTGTAATATTCACGGTGTTTACGGTATTCCCGGTTATTCTGTCAATACTTCTCAGCTTTACCTCATTTAACCTTCTGGAGCTTCCCGAGTTCATCGGAGTTTCAAACTATACAAGACTGTTCCTTGATGACGATATATTTATTACTGCGTGCAAAAACACCTTGATATTCGCCGCAATAACAGGTCCTGTATCATATTTGCTTTCGCTTATACTCGCATGGTTTATAAACGAGCTTACACCCAAGATAAGAGCACTGGTAACACTTGTATTCTATGCTCCATCTATTTCCGGCTCTGTATATCTCGTATGGCAGACACTGTTCTCCTCTGACTCATACGGATGGGTCAACGGAACTCTGATCAATATGGGCTTTATTTCCGAGCCTATTCAGTGGTTCCAGAATGAGGATTACACGATGGGACTTTGTATCGTAGTTGCTCTTTGGACATCGCTCGGTACATCCTTCCTGTCTTTCATCGCGGGTCTTCAGGGTATCAACCGCAGCCACTTTGAGGCAGCGGCTGTTGACGGTATCAAGAACAGATGGCAGGAGCTGTGGTATATTACTCTTCCCGAGATGAAACCTCAGCTGCTGTTCGGTGCGGTTCTTGCTATTACAAACTCCTTCGGTTTTGGTGCGGTCGTTACTGCTCTGTGCGGTTTCCCGTCTGTAAACTACTCATGTCACACTATCATGCATCACCTTGATGACTACGGCGGACAGCGTTTTGAGATCGGTTATTCATCTACCATCGCAGTCGTGCTTTTCGCTATCATGGTGGGATCAAACTTCCTTGTTAAGAAACTTCTCAGAAAGGTAGGTACGTAAAAATGGCAAAAGAAAAGAAATTGCGTATCAGAGGCCATCAGGTCGTTCTTAACAGAAGTGCTGGCGGTGATGCAGGTATATTCATCTTCTTGGCTATCATGGGAACTTTCATGTTCCTGCCTATGTACTACGTTGTAGCACAGTCACTCAAGCCTCTTGATGAGCTGTTTATGTTCCCCCCTCGTTTCTATGTTGTCAATCCTACCTTTGACAACTACGGAGATCTCTTCAGACTTATGAGTGAGAACACCGTGCCTCTTTCGAGATACATATTCAATACAGTATTTGTATCTTTGGTAGGTACATTCGGTAACCTCCTTCTTTCGTCCATGGCAGCTTACTCTCTTGCTAAGCTGAAATGGCCGGGAAGAGACACCATATTCCAGATAGTAGTTCTCTCGCTTATGTTCCACCAGACCGTTACTGCAACGACAAACTTCCTTACCATGTCGGCACTCGGATGGGTTGACACATATCTCGCGAGAATCATACCGGCATTCGCTACATCGCTCGGACTTTACCTCATGAAATCATTTATGCAGCAACAGGTTTCAGACGAGGTACTCGAGAGTGCACGTCTTGACGGATGCAGCGAGTTCAAGACTTTCTGGGTCATTGCGATGCCTATGGTTAAGCCCGCATGGCTGACACTTATCATCGAAACATTCAGAAACCTTTGGAACTCGGGTTCATCTATTTACATTCAGTCCGAGCAGCTCAAGTCCTTTAACTACGCTATTCAGCAGATCATCACCGGTGGTATTCAGCGTTCCGGTGCAGGTGCTGCAGCGACGGTTATTATGATGATAGTTCCCGTAACTGTCTTCGTTATCGTTCAGAGTAACGTAATCGAGACCATGGGTGCTTCGGGAATGAAGGATTAAGGAGGGCGATACGAATGAAAAAGATGATCAGAGCAATCGTTATCGCACTTTGCTTGATAACAATTCTTTCGGTTCCGGTAAGTGCGGCGACGCCTTATCAGACCCACACCTATATGGCAACTCAAAAGCAGGCACTCAATTCTCCGGATGCATACACTCCTTCGCGTCAGGTAGATGACGCTTACATGGGACTGAAGTTCGGCGACAACACAGACCTGCAGGATATTTTCGTTGACGAAGAACAAAATGTATATATCGTTGACAAGGGTGCAAACTCCGTTTATATCCTTGACAGATACTACAAGCTTCGTTTTACGATCAAGAACTTTATAAACGAGCATAGCGTTGCTGACACATTCACAGAGCCCCGCGGAGTTTTTGCAGACGATGAAACGATCTATGTCTGTGACACTAACGCAAACCGTCTTGTACTTTTTGACCGCAAGGCATCGCTCGAAGCAAACAAGCCTGTGTTTGACCGTATAATCACAAGACCTACATCCAAGCTTTTTGGTGAGGATTCCATTTACAGACCGGTTGCTTGTGTTGTAGATGATTACGGCAGAATCTATGTTGTATCTGACTCTACATATCAGGGTATCATCGTTATGACTCAGCAGGGACAGTTTACCGGATTTATCGGTGCTCAGACTGTTTCCGCAAACAAGTTCGATGTTCTGTGGCGTAGATTTATGACAGCAGAACAGCTGGCTGCTTCTATCAAATATGTATCTACCGAGTTTAACAACATTTGTATAGATGATGACGGATTTATATACATAACCACATCCTCTATCAAGGCGGCAGATCAGTACAAGTCTATAAGCTCCAAGGCAGGTACCTACTCACCTGTAAAGATGCTTAATACAGCAGGTAAAGAGGTTATGAAGCGTAACGGCTTCTACAGCCCTGTAGGTGAGATAGTTGCTTCCAGTGCGGCTGTATCAAAGATAGTTGACGTTGCTATCGGTCCCGAGGGCACATGGACTATCATTGATGAAAACAGATCAAAAAGCTATACTTATGATTCAAGCGGAAACCTTCTCTTCGCATTCGGAGATACGGGAAGCCAGCTTGGAAATCTCAAAAAAGTAAAGGCTGTTGATTACCAGGGCGACAAGCTTCTTCTGCTTGACACTACCGCAAAGAGCTTCACAGTTTATAACCGTACAGAATACGGTGATATACTTATTGAGGCACTGTACAACACAAATCAGCGTCAGTATGACAAGGCTGTTGACTACTGGGAGGATATTCTTCAGAGAAACTCCAACTTTGACGCAGCCTACATCGGAATAGGACAGTCTCTCTACCGTGAAGGTAAGTATGATGAGGCAATGTCTTATTATAAGTCAGCATACGACACTGAAAACTACTCGAACGCATACAGAGAGATCCGTTCCGAGTGGATATCCAAGTACCTTATACTTATTCCTGTTATAGTAATTGCTATCGTAGTATTGTGGACTTTGTTCTCGAAGTACTATACAAAGGTAAACAAGGCTGCCCAGCTGAAGGTAGGACGCAAAACATATAAAGAAGAAATGCTTTATATGATGCACCTAATATTCCATCCGTTCGACGGATTCTGGGATCTTAAGCACGAGAAACGCGGATCGCTGCGTGCCGCGATCACAATTGATGTTGCTGTTATACTTGTATTCTTCTACAACAGCATCGGACGCGGATATATAGCTAATCCCTACGGTTCATATCAGACTGTGTTCTCGGTTGCTATATCAATACTCGTTCCTCTCTTCCTTTGCGTAACAGCAAACTGGTGTCTTACTACACTCTTTGACGGAGAGGGAAGCTTCAAGGATATTTTCGTAGCTATCAGCTACGCACTTGTTCCTCTTGTGTTCACAATGGTAATCGGCACTCTCCTCTCGAACATTGCACTTGCAAACGAGCTTGACATGGTCGACCTTATCTACAATATAGGTTGGGTATGGACAGGACTGCTGATATTCTTCGGACTCATGGTCACCCACGACTACTCTATGGGTAAGAATATCATAATGGTTCTTTCCACTCTGCTCGGAATGCTCGTTATCATGTTCGTAGGAGTCCTCTTCTCAACACTTGTTCAGAAGATGGTCGGATTTGTGTCGAACATTATCATCGAGATTAGCTACAGATCGTAAATCAGCGGGAATAGGAGATAAATGAAATGAGAAAAAACAGAATAATAGCATCTCTCATGGCATTGCTTATGACCCTGAGTGCTTTCAGCGGTCTGTGTGTACCTACTTACGCTGAGTCGACCAAGATCGATGATGCGGCTTGGGTAGGACATGGCTTTTATGTAACGGGAGATAAGACAAACTACAAGATAGAAATATCTGATCCTGAAAAATTTGTGGTAGATGACACCTCTACCACGGGAGCAATCAAGTCCAAGGACGATACCTATAAAATTGAGATCGGTGTCAATGAATCAGACAAAGGCAAAAAGACTCTCAATATTACAAACACAGTAGAAAACGTAAAATACGTTATAACAAACATCGCTACCGGTGCTATGCAGTGTGTAGGCTCTGACGGCGTAACTGTTGAAGATTATACAATGATGCAGTTTACGACTCAGGAAGATAAGCTTCTTACAATGCAGAAGATGCTCGAGAGTGAAACTCATGTGCTGTATGTTCAGACATACACAGGAGAGGTCGCTTGCTATGACAAGAGAAGCGGTCAGACTCTTTCGTCCAATCCTTATGATGTTTACACATGCACCAACAAGTCCGAGACAGTAAGACATCAGCTTGTATCGCAGATACTTCTCGATTACACGGATCTTACCGGAAACTCAAAGACAATGACAAGCTATGCTGAGGCTGCACTCAACGGTCAGATAAATGTAAAGCTTATCAAAGGCGGTGTAAGAGTAGAGTACACGATGGGACGTGAGGAGGCAAACTACCTCGTTCCCCGTATGATCTCTAAGGAAAGATACGAGAAGCTGATAAAGGAAGTACTCGAGTCAAACCCCGATACACCTAAGCTTGTAAAGAACAGATTTAATGCTTTCTACATTGAGAAAAATCCCGAGGCAGAAACACTGGAGACTCTTAGAGAAGAGATGCTCAAGGAGTACCCCATCACGAAGAAGATGCCTGTATACGTACTGTCTACTGACATCGTAACACGTGAGATCGCAGAGCTCGAGGAATTTATCAAGACCTACTGCCCCGACTATACCTACGATGACCTCGAGTTTGACCACAATCAGACCGAGTATGAGGGACAGGAGAAAGCTCCCGCAAACTTCAAGCTGTCCATTGAGTATTCACTCAACGAAGACGGAATGACAGCACGACTCCCTGCTAACGGTATTCGTTACGATGCTACAAACTACACCCTCAAGACCATCAAGATGCTTCCTTACATGGGTGCAGGATCTAACGAAAATACAGGATATATCTTCCTTCCCGACGGATCCGGTTCTATCACCAGATTTGAGGATTATGTAGGAAAGAGCGTTAACGTAGCAGGTACACTATACGGTACGGACTATGCGTACCACACAGTAACCGGCAGACTTCAGGAGACTATGAGACTTCCTGTATTCGGTATTGTTGACAACGATACATATCAGAAAAAGTCGATAGTCACCGAGATGATCGAAAGCACGGATGCACAGGGAAATGTAACTCAGATCCCCTTCAACAGAACAGAAGTTACAAATATTGAGGAGTCTAAGGGCTTCCTTACAATAATCGAAGAGGGAGATGCCATGGTATCTATCATGAGTACCAGCGGGTCCTCCACTCACAAGTATTATAACGTAGTAACTTCCTTCTCCCCCAGACAGAGCGATGAATACCGTCTCTCTGACAGTATTTCCGCAGCTTCGAGTGCAGCTATCATAGTTGAGTCCAAGCGTAAATACGTCGGATCTCTTACTATGAAGTATGTAATGCTCACTGATAATAAGATCGCACAGGAGAAGAATCTCACAGATACGTATGAGACTTCCTGGATGGGCATGGCAAAGGCATACCGTGATTATCTCACCGATAAGGGTGTTCTTTCCAAGCTTCAGGGTGTTTCCGAGAATCTTCCGCTCTATATTGAGACCTTCGGTACTCTTGAGACTACTGAGAAGATCGCATCTATCCCTGTAACTGTAGACAAGGCACTCACCTCTTTCGAGCAGATCATGACGATGTATGATGAGCTGAGTGAAAAGGGAGTATCTAACATCAACTTCAAGCTTCAGGGTTATTACAACGGCGGTATGTATTCTACCGTGCCTTACAAGCTCAAGTGGCAGAAAGCTGCCGGCGGTGAGGGCGACTTTGAAAAGCTGGTTGCATATTCAAAGGATAAGGGCTTTGGAGTTTATCCCGACTTTGATTTTGAGTATCAGAATCAGTCCGGCTTCCTCGACGGATATTCCGCAAAGGAGCACTCTGTAAAGACAATCGACAACCGTTACTCCTCCAGAGTAATGTATAATGCCGCTGCTCAGGATTACACCACATGGGGCGGACTGTGCATATCTCCTTCAGCGTTTACTTACCTCTTTGAGGGACTGGACGAGAGATATTCAAAGTACGAGAACAACTCAATATCTGTATCCACTCTCGGATACGCACTGAACTCTGACTTCGATGAAGAAGATCCTTATAACAGAGAAGATTCCAAGGCTCTTACTGCTGAGGTTCTGTCTAAGATCTCTGAGAAGTACGAGAACGTAATGGCAGAAGGAGGAAACTCCTACACACTCAAGTATGTAGATCATCTGCTTGATGTATCTCTTGACTCGAGCCGTTACGCACTTACAAGTGCTGCAGTACCTTTCATGGGTGTTGTAATTCACGGTTCTATCAACTTTACCGGCTCTCCCATTAACATGGAGGGTGACATGGATTACGCACTTCTCAAGGCAATTGAGAACGGTGCATCCCTCTATTTCATACTTTCTTATGACAATACCGAGCTTCTTAAGGAAGATGTAACTCTTTCCCAGTATTATTCAGTAAGATACGATATCTGGAAAGAGGACGTTATCAAGACCTATGAAAAGCTCAACAATGCCATAGGCGATCTTCAGGATCAGCTTATTGTCGGACACAGCTTCCTTGAAGCTTCCCGTGTGCCTGATGCTGATGAGGCAGAATCGGATAAGCTGGCAGCTGATGCAACCGCACAGGAGAACGAGAATTCGTACGTAACGAAAGTTGCTCTTGAGGTATCGAGAAGACTTCGTGCTCTTCGTGAGAGCGGTGCTATAGCCATAGATTACAAGCTCGGTGAGTTTGATCTTGCACGCGAGATATCTACTGTTATTGTAGCAAATGGCGTATTAGATGTTACTGTAGCTGACAACGGTGCTTCTCAGAAGATCTATACTTACGCTGACGGAATCGTTCTTACTGTTGATAACGACAAGAAGACCGTTTCCGTGGGACTGACTGAGGATGCAAAGAAGAGGGCAGAAGATATGATAGCTCAGAAGGATGCTATCAATGCAAATATTGATGCCTTTGACAAGTATGCGACAACCTACGGAACAGTAGTAGAGGTCGTATATGAGAACGGAACAAAGTTCATTCTCAACTACAACGATTATTCTATCGTTGCTGTATCCGACGGCGTTGAGTACACGCTTCCCGCTTACACATTCGTAACCGTGAAGAACGGTTCTGTTTACAACTTTAATGCATCTGAGGATGTTATCAAGTTTTGCACTGTCGGCTCGGCCGACAGTGCGAAAGAGGTAGCGTCCGGTGCAAGCGTTACACTTAAATGAAAGGAGGAATGACGTAAATGGCAAAATCGAATGCTAAGGCTGTTACCGGTGCAGAAAGCGTAGTAGCAAAGGGCGTCGGCGGCAGAAAAAGAAAAATATCTCTTGAAGCAAAAAAAGCACGTTTGGGTTGGCTGTTTGTCCTTCCTTTCGTAATTGGATTTGTAGCAATCTATTGTCCTATCATATTCGACTCTATCAGATACAGCTTTTCTAACATCGTGCAAAAGCCTAAGGGTGGATTCGAACTTGAATTTGTAGGATTTGCAAACTACAGAGACGCACTATTCGGTGAAGATGGTATCACTTACATACAGGCTCTCGGAGACGGACTTTTGAAGCTTGTTATGGATATACCGACTATTATCGTATTTTCCCTCTTTATAGCAGTTCTTCTTAATCAGAAAATGATAGGAAGAGCCGCGTTCCGTGCGATCTTCTTCATGCCCGTTATTCTTTCTACCGGTCTTATGGCTTCTATCGAGTCGATGAGCTTTTCCGATCTCGAAGACCCCACAGGCGGTATTGATACGGGTGCTGAGCAGAGTGGTGCAGCTCAGATCGTAAACTCCATGGATATTGAGGCGTTGTTCTCAAACATGGTAATCGGTGGAGAACTTGCTGAGACAGTTGCTCAGGCAGTCAACAACATCTACGATATAGTTAACCGCTCAGGTGTTCAGATGCTTATATTCCTGGCAGGTCTTCAGTCCATCAGCCCTGCGATCTATGAGTCGTGTGAGGTTGAGGGTGCTACTGCATGGGAGACTTTCTGGAAGATTACCTTCCCGATGATCAGCCCGATGATTCTTGTAAACCTCGTTTATACGATCATCGACTCGTTTACGGATAATTCCAACCCTGTTATGGGAGTTATCGAAGCGAAATACGGAGACGGCAGAACGGGTAACGTTGTCAGCTCCGCAATGGCATGGATATACTTCCTTGTGGTTATGCTCATAATCGGAGCATGTGCGGGAATTGCCAGTGCGTTTACCTTCTATCAGAGAAGAGATAAATAAGGGGAGGTGTAGATAATGGATACAAAGATTCAAGAATCGCCTAAAGTAAAACGCGAAACTAAAAACAAAATAAAGGTCGAGTTCGACCGTGCACCTCTTAAGGAAAGATTAAAGGTAAAGCTTCTCTCCGGATACTTCCTTGGTAATGTAGTATGGTTTTTGTTTAGATTTATCATACTGCTCGGAGTATCGTTCGTAATCATTTATCCGTTCATAACAAAGATCGCGGGATCATTCATGAGCCAGTCGGACTTTATTGATGTTACCGTGCGTCTGATTCCTAAGACCCCGACTCTTGATACATACAAGGCTATTTTCACAGAGCTCGGTTATTGGGAAGCATTCATGAACACTCTGACGCTCTCGCTTTCATGTGCGATACTTCAGATGTTTGTCAGCTGTCTTGTCGGATACGGACTTGCTAAGTTCCGTTTCAAAGGAAATATGCTCGTATTTGTAGCAGTTATCCTGACAATGGTAGTTCCTCACAGCACTATTCAGCTGTCGATGTTCATGAAGTTCAGATACTTTGATGTGTTTGGTATTTATGGGTTTATAGGAAATCTTGCCGGAATTGCAAAGCCCTACTTTGAGCTTACAAACTCCTTTGCTCCGCTGATAATCATGTCGGCTACGGGTCTTGCATTCAAGAACGGTCTTTATGTATTTATGATGAGACAGTTCTTCCTCGGAGTTCCTGATGAGCTTGAGGAGTCTGCTTACATTGACGGTTCGGGCACGTTCAAGACTTTTATAAAGATCATACTTCCTCTGTCTATACCGATGATGATAACAGTATTCCTGTTTGCATTTGCATGGCAGTGGACAGATGAGTTCTATACCGGAGTATTCTTTACCAATACCAAGACTCTGCTGATGCCTAACATCGTAGATATTCCCGACTCTCTCGTAACAGAGTACGCAGGTCAGGATCTCTTCTATTCGGCGGTCAGAAATTCATGCGGTCTTTGCATTATTGCTCCGCTGATAGTCATCTACCTCTTCTGCCAGAGATATCTTGTACAGGGTATCGAGCGTTCTGGTATCGTTGGCTAATCAGAGAAAAAAGCGAAATATTACCTACCGGAGGGACCTTCTATGGAAGGTCCCTCTGCTTTTTATCCGGGGATAATTTGGCTCTTTGATTTACCGACACTTGGCTTTTGTGTGTTCTCGGCATAAAAGATTTGAAAAACGGTGTCTGAGCAAAAAAAACAGGACCGATGTTACTGAGAAGACAATTAAGTGAATAATTGTCTTCTCAGTAACATCGGTCAAACAGATCATGCCATAAGTATCATATTGTGGATTTTGCAATGATAAAAAGACCACTATGTGTCGTGTTTCAGTCGATAGGCTTGAAGTCAAAAAGATCGCGAGGTTTGACATCGAGAGCTTCACAAATATGAAAGACCACATCTAGAGAAACAGCACAGTCTGCAGTCTCTATTCTGCTCATGTGAGTACGGCTGATGTTTATCCTTTCAGCAAGCTCGATCTGTGACATTCTTCTTGCCTTTCGGTAAAACGCAACATTCAGTCCGAGCTGTTTATATAATTTTATCGAACTATTATCCATAATATCACCCGAATATAGTATACCCTTATATCAGAAAAAAAGCGACATCGCAAAACGTTACAAAAGCAACTTGACACGTTACAAAAGTTGTGATACAATGCAAATGAAGCTATAGCCGGAGCATCCGGCGAGGTTTTTGTTTATCATAATTATATTGCCGTATTCAGACTTGTACAGTCGAAGATTGACGGCGGATGGGAGAATGAAGTGAAAAAGAAATCATTTATGCTTTTATGCATTTGTGTGCTTACATTGATACTGACAGCACTTTTAACGGTGTCGGCATCAGCGGAGACTTACGGGGAGCTTACCTACGAAGTTACAAACGGCGAGGTTACGATAACCGGTTGCAGAACATCGGCAACCTCAGTTACTATACCGGAAACTATTGACGGATATCCTGTGACGCGTATAGGAAACTATGCATTTAATTATTGTACTAACCTTGTAAGTGTCAATATATCAAAATATGTGGTATATATTGGCAATGGTGGATTTTCAAACTGTACCAATCTAGAAAGCGTTTATTATAATGCGGTAAATACAGCTAATTTATCAACCTACAATGATGTCTTTTCTTACGCGGGGCAATCGAGCAACGGAATCAAGATAACGATAGGAAAAGATGTCGAGCATATACCAGCGTATATTTTTTATCCATCCAGTTTTTTAGATGTGGATGTCCCAAACATAATAGAAGTGCTTTTTGAAGAAGGTAGTGTATGCAAGAGCATCGGAGATTGTGCGTTTGGTTTATCTAGTATTACAACTGTCAGTATTCCGTCTAGTGTTACCACAATTGGTTCCGGTGTATTTGAATACTGCACAGGGATAACAAGTATAAGTATTCCTGATAGCGTGATTAGCATTGGTAGTGACGCTTTCTATTGTTGCAGTAATCTAAAAAGCATCAGTATTCCCGATAGTGTTACAAGCATTGGTGAGGATGCATTTTCAAGATGCACAAGCTTGGAGAGTATATATTTTAATGCGGCAAACATGGCAGATTTGTCTTCGTACAATGATGTGTTTTATAGTGCCGGGCAATCGGGCAACGGAATCAAGGTAACGATAGGAAAAGACGTCGAGCATATACCTGCCTATCTTTTTTGTCCGAGAGATTCGGGTTTACCCAAGATAACTGAATTGATATTCGAAGAAAATAGAAAATGTCAGAGCATCGGAAAACGTGCTTTCTATAATTGTACCAGTCTTGAGAATATCTTTTTTAATGCAGCAAACATTGCAGACTTATCTTCCAACAACTATGTTTTTTATAATGCAGGACAATCAGGTAGCGGAATAAATCTGACAATAGGAAAAGATGTGGAACACATTCCTGCGTATTTGTT
>JAZNOK010000040.1:0-1940 GCA_045580775.1 Eubacteriales bacterium | reverse complement strand
CTTCCTTGCCGATTGCAAGAGAAAGCTGGTCGGGTGCAACGATAACCTTGCAAGAACGCTCACCCTCCATCGTTACACTGTCTACACGTGCAGGGGACAGTGCCGCCGCAACATACTCGCAGGGATCCTCTGAATACTTGACAATGTCGATCTTCTCTCCGCACAGCTCATCTATGATGCTGTTGATACGCATTCCGCGGTTGCCTATGCATGAGCCGATCGCGTCTACGTTCTCATCTGTGGAATGTACGGCGATCTTCGATCTCGAGCCTGCCTCGCGGCTGACTCCCTTGATCACTACGGTTCCTTCCTGTATCTCCGGAACCTCAAGCTCAAACATCCTCCTCACAAGTGCGGGATGAACTCTCGAAAGTGTTACTATCGGGCCCTTCGCCTCGGCTCTGTGTACCTCTGATATAATGACCTTTACTCTCTCTCCTACCTCAAAGCTCTCGCCGGGTATCTGCTCGTCACGGATAAGTACCGCATTGCTCGTACCTGTGTCAAGCACTACTGCTCCGTTCTGTGGGTCTATCTTTACTACAAGGGCTGATACGATCTCCTCTCGCTTCTGCTCGTACTCGCGTGCTATGTTTGCTCTCTCAGCCTCGCGGATACCCTGGATGATGACCTGCTTTGCCGTTTGTGCTGAGAGACGTCCGAAGTTCTTTGTCTTTATCTCAGTCTCAACGGTGTCGCCCATCTTGTACTTTTTCGCTATTGCCTTTGCCTGATCGAGGGTAAGCTCATTATACTCGTCACTAACCTCCTCGACTACCGTGCGGACACGGTATACACGCATATCCTTCTTTGCAGGGTCGAGCTTTATTCTGATGTTGCCCGAGCCTCCGATCTCACGCTTGAGAGCTCCGGTAAGAGCCGCCTCGATCTTTTCAAGCATGTAGTCCTTTGATATTCCTTTTTCCTTTTCAAGCAGATCGAGCGCTTCAAAAAATTCAGCGTTCATTTTTTCTCCTTTTACCTCGGCGGCTGATGCCGCACCCTTTCATTTATGTTGATTCTTTTTTATTCTCCTCAATTAAAAATACAAGCTTCCCCTCGTCAGTCCTCAAAGTCGTATACCGTCTTTAGTCCTCCGATGTTCTTTCTCTCCAGCTTCAGCTCCCCTTCGGGTGTCAGAAGCGTCAGTATTCCGTCTGCATAACCTGCGATAATGCCGCGGTGGACCTTCGCTCCTGCGACCTGGGCATACAGCCTAGCCTCTGCCTCCCAGCCTTCGCATGCAAGAATATGCTCCTCGCATCTCAGCTCCCTCTCGATTCCCGGTGAGGAGACCTCAAGTCTGTAGGAGTTCTCTATCGGGTCAGCTTCGTCAAGTATGGGGTCTATAGCACGGTGCACCCGCTCGCAGTCCTCGATATTGATGCCCTGCTCGCTGTCTATCGTGATACGAAGGTAGTATTCGCTGCCCTCCTTCACATATTCAACATCCCAAAGAATGTACCCAAGCTCCTCTACTACCGTAGGTGTAAGCAGCTCTCTTACCTGTGTGGCAATATTCTTTGCACCTTTTGCCATTTTGTCCCTCCCGTATTCTCAAAAAATAGAGAGTGGACTCGAAAACATCCACTCTCCATACTCATATTACATGCTTATTATAGCACAGATGTTTTCATTTTGCAATACCCTGCCGAAAAAAACTTTCCTATTTAAGTTAATTATATGGGGAGAACGCCAAAACAGGCGGCGAAAACCCGGGGGAACGCAGAGAATAGGCGGGGAAAACCCTTTTGCAAAAGGGTTTTCCCCGTACCCCTTTCCTAAAAACTTTTTAATATTTTTGTGGGAGTTGTTCGTTACTATGATCTCGCCCTTAGATCCTTCGCTACGCTCGTCCATGACAGGGCGGTTGGGGCCTCCCTCGTCCATGAAAGTCGGGGTGGGACTTCGCTCAAAGCTTCCCTCGTCCATGACAGTCG
>JAZNOK010000039.1:0-11936 GCA_045580775.1 Eubacteriales bacterium | reverse complement strand
ATACGCATCTGCTCGGCAGTGAGCTTAACAGCACCGTCGGTTCCCTTCCCTGTGCCTGCCGACATAACGCTGAGGTAATAGCACTCAGAAATACTGCCGGAGTTTCCTCCCGCGATACCTCCCGCGTAAGCACTGCTCGTTGCACTGACGGATGCCGCAGCACTTGAATAGCATCTCGTGACTGTGGCTGATGATTCGTTATATCCCACGATACCGCCTGCATAGTAGGCATCGGATGTTATTGCGGCATTATTATAGCTGTCAGATATCTTACCGTAGCTTCTGCCGACAATACCTCCTGCATAAGAATTTGCTGAGATCTGGGCAGAGTTGGTACACCGTGCGATCTCAGATGATGTGATGCAACCTACAATACCTCCTGCCGCCTTAGCGTATATACGTCCGATATTTTCACTGTCGCATACAAGAGAGTCTTTGGACTGTCCTGCAATTCCGCCTCCGAATGCATTCGATGTGACCTTGGCACTATTATATGCATTTTCCACTGTTGCCGAATTACAGTAACCTACGATACCGCCTGCATAGGCATTGTTCGAGTAGTATGCAACTATCTCTCCGCCGGCGGTACATCCTCTGATAGAGGACTGGGTATTTGTATATCCTGCTATACCGCCTGCGTATATATAACCTGTGGTATAGCGGTTGGATGTAGTAATATTGACCTGTGCCGTGCAGTTGTTTATCACTCCGTAATTATGGCCAACGATACCGCCTGCATACATCGTGCTCTTGGTCTGTCCGTTTACTACGGTTATCTCTCCCACTACGGTAAGATCGGTCACAGTACCCTTGTTATATCCTATCAATGCTGCACTGACAGGGTCTGTTGTGCTCTTGTTGATATACAGTCCCGTTATCTTGTGTCCGGCTCCGTCAAGTATCCCCTCAAACGCTTCTTCCAGGCTCTGAGATATGACGGTCCACTCACCGTCAAGGGCAATATCACACGTAAGATAATACTTGCCGCTAAGATCTGCCTGAATATTCGCAAGCTCCGCCTGTGAACCTATTGCTGTGTATCCTTCGTAACGGTCTTCATCCCCGACACCCGCTACGGCAACAATAATCATGATAGCGTCGCGGTTATTGATCTTTCCGTCTCCGTTTGCATCCGCGAGTGAAGCAAATCCGCCCTCTGACCATATACTGTGGCTGGAGAGGCATCTTATGATCAGAGCGATATCCGCATTGGTGAACTCTCCGTCATTATCTATGTCTCCTGCAGCACCATCTATCACAATTCTGTCAAGGACCTGTCTCTCCGCAGACTGACATCTGTTGCAGTTTCGTACACTCACGCCTTCACTGACATCTGTAGGCTCAAGCGTAGTGTGCCATTCTCCGTATGCGTGCCCAAGTGCCTTTATCTCTGTATAATCACTTGTGCCGCATCTGGAACACATGGAGTATTCGTCCCATCCACATTCCGTACAGGTGGGCAGCTGAGCGTCATGATGTATCATATCGTGACCGAGCACAGGTATTTCAGTATAATTGCTCTCACCGCATCTTGAGCATACAGAATACTCCTCCCAGCCGACCTCAGTGCAAGTGGGCTGCTGTGCCTCATGTGTCAGAGTATCATGACCGAGCGACGAAATCTGTGCTGTGGCTCTCTCGTCACAGACCGCACATACAGTTTCTTTTTGTCCGTCCTCTGTACAGCTCGGTTCTCTCAGAACCGCAACATCCTCCATCTCATGATAGAATCTCTCGGCAGAAATGAGGTGTGTACTTCCCTCACCTATACTTATCTCCGCCCAGCTCTCAGGCGTACCGCAGTATACTACACTTACAAGACTGATGCAACCCGAAAAAGCATCAACGTCAATAGTCCTCACACTCATGGGAATATATATTTTCGCAAGATTAGAACATGAACCAAACGCACTGTCGCCAACAAAAGAAACATTAGCCGGAAGATAAAATTCCGTCAGGCTATCACATCCTGCAAAGGCAACCTGACCTATGCTAGTTACCGTGCTCGGGAAAGTGATCTTCTCGAGCTTTTTACAGCAATAAAAGGTATTCCCTTTGATATCGGTAACACCCTCGGGAATTACTATTTCTCTGAGGCTCAAACATTCCGAAAACACATCGCTGCCGATACTCTTGACACTGTCAGGGATACTGATGCTCGGGAGTGACGAACACTTTGCAAAAACAGAACCCGGCAAGCTGGTGATCCCTGAAGGAATGTTGATAGAGGTAAGCTTCTTACAATAGCCGAACGACATCACATCAAAGCTCGTAACCGTAGACGGAATGGTCAAAGATGTAAGTGACTCACAGCTACAAAACGCACGGTCACCTATGCTTGTGATACCCTCGGGAATGCTTACACTCTTGAGTGATGTACACTTATAGAACATCTCTTTTCCGATGCTCGTAAGATTGGAGGAAAGAACAACACTCTCGAGTCTCGAGCAACGGGAGAATGCCTGCTCTCCGAGAGTTGTCACGCTGTCGGGAATAACGACACTTCTGAGCGATGAACAGTCATAAAACGAATAAGCACCGATGCTCTTGACTCCGCTGCCGATGCTGACAGTCGTAAGCCTGTTACATCCGAAAAACGACTGCACCCCAAGATACTCCACACTCGACGGAATGCTGATCTCGGTAAGTCCGTAGCAATAAACAAACGCACCTTCTCCGATGCTCTTTACATTCTCGGGAATATTGATAGTCTCAAGATTTGTAAAATAATAAAAAGCTTTATCAGGAATGCTCGTCAAGGTTGAAGGCAGGCTAATGCTGACTAACGTATTTTGACCCAGCATCTGCTCTCCGATAGACACAACGCCCTCCGGAATTACCAGGTCTGTAATCTTGCAGTACCATAATGCCGCATCACCTATAGCAACAACGGGATAGCCGTTGAGAGATGAAGGGATATTTCCGTCGGTACGAGTGGACTTACAGTTTGTGATAGTAGCTTTGCCGTTTGTGACGGTATATGTAAAATCTCCACAGGTATCAGCCGATGCTGATACGGAAAACAAAGCAACCGCCAAAATCAGAAAGCATATCACGCTACAGATCTTCATGATACTTCTTTTCATTTTTATCTCCCTGTTAACACAATAATCATACATTGTGATTATAACCCACATGCAAATTATTGTCAACTAATTTTATGTTTTCAGGCAAAAAAGCCGTGAGGTTTCCGCATTATACGCCTCGTTTGCATTCTTTTGTTTCTCTATCTTCCAAGCTGTGCTATATACGACCATGTGGGAGCTCCGACGATACCGTCACCTACCAGTCCCCCTTGACGCTGAGCCGAGATAACGGCATTTTCGGTAGATCTGCCAAAAACTCCGTCAACAGCAACAGCGGGGATCGGTGCTCCGTTTGCATTTGCACGGTTGATCAAAGTCTGCAGATCCTCTACCTCTCTGCCTGTACTGCCTATTGCCAGAGCACGCCCGGGGTATATCTCTATCGCGTCAATACCGATATTCTCGGGAATATTCGACACCGCATCCAGATACAGTCTTTGTAATACCGTCCATGTCGCTCTGTCCACCGTACCCGTTACAGGAAGTCCGTTTTGTCTCTGTACATATTCGACTGCCGCTCTTGTTGCCGCACCGAATACTCCGTCCACCGCAACCGCGGGATAAGCATTGTCAAAAAACGCAAGCGTGGCGAGATATATCTGCAGGGTCCTTACATACACTCCGCTATCCCCCTCGGAAAGCTCCGAGGCAAATGCCGCTTGTGCTTCCTGCTCGCTCACTCCCTCGCTGCTTACCTCAGCCAGACGTTTGACAGCGTTGTAGATAGCTTTTATCTGATACCAGGTAGCTTTGCCTACGATACCGTCGACATTCAGATTAAATACCGACTGAAACGCCCTGACTGCCGCTTCGGTCTGCGGACCGTATACACCGTTGACGGTTGGGATCTTCGGTATTGAGGGATAGTTGTCTGATATTCTGTTGAGCTCATACTGAATAATACGTACCTCCTCGAACACATCACCTAAAGTCAGCGGAACTCCCGGATATGAGCCTGTCAGCTCAGCTACAGGTGCGTTGAAAATTATATCAATATTGTCTCCGTAGTAATTTTGCAGTATTTCATACGGAACAAACCCCTGCTCTGCCAAAGTGACGCTTCCCCATTGCGACAGTCCTCTGCATTGAACCTCTCTGCCGTCACAATAAGCAGCAAACAACGGCTCGACATTTCCCTGTCTTACTATATAATCGTTAAACACATTGTCAACTATTTTGGATATATTATCAAAAATATCACGCCCCCTCACAAAGCTCTGATCGTATGCTGTGGAGTTTGTTATATCAAAGTCATACCCGCGTGCTCTGTAGTACTCGGTATATACTCTGTTCAGAGTGAAGGATATCTGAGCTAGAATGTTGGCTCTCAGAGCAGCCTCCGGCCACGTAGGATAAATTTCACTCGAGGCTACATTTTTGATATAATCAGCAAAAGGGACTCTGATGTTCTCAGCGGGAGAATCGGGTGCACCCAGGTGCACTGTTATATACTCAGGAATTACAGGAAGTGCCATATTCTACACCTCCGTAGGCAGATTTGTCAATATCAGCGGCTGAATAGACTTCACTCCCGAAAACACAGGAACATTTTCTACCGTTACCCCACGCATCCCCTCTCGGTCTGCACTCACCGAATAATCTGCATACGCACTCTCTCCGTTTCCTATGACTGAATTATCTCTGGGCGGAGCAGGGAGGACCATGGAGTCTGCTACTCCGTCGGAGTTTGTGGTTACAGTGTAAAAAACATGCCTTCCGTCCGAGAAATCCTTATACACCGTTACATTCACATTGGACAGCGGAATGCTCTGCGTGCCTGCTGTTGCCTGCACTCTCAAAACTCCGCTCTCGGTATTGTCAGAAAGAAACTGCTCGTAGCTCACTTCCTCCCCTTCTACAGGACTCATTTGAAGCTGCTGTGGGTCCTGCGGTACTGTCTCGTTTGCTGCAGGATCGTCTGTCGGCAGTTTTTGCATGCTGTTCGGTGTCAACTGCTCGGTCGCAGAAAGAGATGGGTCAGGCGATCGTTGCATTTGTGAAAGCGGCGGCTCTGTCGGCTGTTGCATTTGTGAAAGCGGTGTATCCGGCGTTTGTTGCATTTCTCTTTGGTCTGACGAAAAACTACCGTCAGCCTCGCATACCTCTACAGCCAAAGGCTGCTTTTGAGTTTCGGAAATACGGCTTCGTTTTCTTTTTGATATGTACATAAAGACCTCCGTTTGATCGTTATAGCATCTGAGGCTACATTACAGTTTATTCCTGGTTTTGCATTATGTTACAGATTATTTCCGTGGATTTACAAAAAATCATACATTTTGGCGAAATAATCAGAATATAAATCATTTTTGTTCAAAAAATTGTACTAAAGTTGCCCCTTTATACTTGAAAAAGAAGCTGATGTATTATAAAATCATGTTGTAGCAATAATCGAACGACCCCTGATCCTGCCTACTCAAAGTCAAAAGAGCAAAAATGTAAAAGACCGGGGGTAAGATCCTATTCAAAAAGAAACGGAGAGACGATATGAAACAGTACACCATTTGTGAAAAAGCAAATGAATTTATCATTGAGTGCGAGGGTACTCCCATCGTCAGCGTCAAAAAAACGGAAGGTGCACATGACTCTTTCACTCAGATCGAGTGCGGTGTATGGCACTGGACAAGAGTAACCGACCGTCCTGTACGCGAAATGCAGATGGAGTTTGATACCTGCTTCCCGGCTGAGTACACAATGATACCCGCTCTCAACTACAACGGAAACGGTTGGGGCGACAGCGTTGAGTACACAGGTGACAACATCGACGGTATGCCGTGGAAGTACGCTTATCACAGAACTACCATCCCCTCATGTACCTATACCGAGGGAAAGCAGTACGCAGCGGCACTTATGGCTGAGGCAGACGACCAGACCTCATGCTCACTCTACAAGCCGGCAGGCTGTGAGTGCGAGCGTCATGCAATTATCTGGCCTGAGCAGGAAGGTCCGAAGGTGCTCTACCGTCATGTATGGCACACGCACAACTACATGGGAGACATGGAACCACGCTCCGAGTTTAAGGCAATCATTATGGTATTTCCTGTCATCCGTCAACGTCATCAATGCAGAGATCTTTTGGATTTTGCATGGCGTTACTACGGTCATGAGATGAACTGTGAGTATTCACCCGAGCAGATGTGGAAGCTCTCGATCGCCTTCATGAAATCCCTGTGGACAGTCGAAAAGGACGGCTTTGTTGCTTTTAACCGCGGCCTTCAGTGGTACAAGGATCAAAGCTTTTTTGCCAAGAGAGATGCTATAAAGTATGAGATCGGCTGGGTCGGTCAGTCCGCATCCGCCTCCAACGCTCTGCTTGAAAACTACCTGCGTACAGGTGACACCGACTCCCTCGACAAGGCCGAGAGATGCCTTGACGCTTGGTGCAAGTTCTCAAAATACGAAGGTACCGAAAAGGGATTGCGTTACATAAAGTTTGACGGTGCACCGGTGGACCAGACACGTGACATTCCTTTTGACGCGTGCAACCTCGGTCAGGGTGCTGCTCAGATGTTTGAAGCTTACGATCTGATGAAGAAGATCGGCCGCGACAAGCCCGAATACCTCGAATATGCTTTTGACGTTTGCAGATTTGCTCTCAGTGCTCAGAAAGAAACAGGAGAATATGCAAAGAGCTGGAATGCTGACGGAAGCGTAAAGCAACAGGACGGTACGATCGGATGCTTCCTTATTCCTGCTATGCTGGAAGCATACAAGCGTACTCAGGATAAGGCTTACCTCGAGTCGGCTGTACGTGCTTTTGACTGTTATTACAAAGAGCTCGCTGACTATGGCTTTACCACAGCGGGTGCACTCGATACCTACTGCATAGATAAAGAGTCCTCCTCTCCTCTGCTCTCAGCCGCAATTGCTCTGTATGATGTTACATCGGACAAAAAGTATATCGGATGTGCCGAGGATATAGCATGGTATCTGTCCACCTGGATGATGCACTACACAGTAAAATACCCCGAAGAGACTTCGCTTGCACAAATAGGCTACGATACCATGGGAGCTACTGCAGTTTCTACCGCTCACAATGCAATCGACCAGTATGCTCTGCACGACGTTCTGTCATTTTTGCGTTTGTATGAGATCACAGGCTATGTACAATGGAAGGAACGTGCTCTTGCATTCTTCTACGGTGCATCACAGCTGATCTCAGACGGTACTCTCTGCATCATGGGCAGAGTCAGACCTGCAGGTTCTCAGGATGAGGCTATCTTCCACACAAGATGGGGCAGACCGGGACTCGCTCCCTTCAACCCATCACAGTGGCTCGTAATGTGGCCCTGTGCCTTCAGAATGGAAATACTCCGCTACGCTGACAGCTGGGATGTTTTCCGCGAAGGTCTTAACAAGATCGAAGGTGCCGTAAAGTAAAAGAGGACAATAGTCCGCCGCCTTTTTCCCGACTGTGCAATCTTTTTCGTTGATCGATAAAGCTAAGCGGTGTGAAATTGACCACGAAATTATCTTAAAAGCAAAAGGAGCTGTAAAAAACTCGCCAGAGTTTTTTACAGCTCCTATTTTTTTATTGTTTTACGGTATACTCATCAAGAACAAACTCCGAGCACATATCTGTCGGCTTGAATCTCATGTAATATGACTTGTTCCCAGCCGCCGTAATGCTATCGCCGGGTCTGTAGAGAACATCCGAGTCATAAGACTCAGTCCATCCGCAGAACACATATCCGTCCCTCGTATACGGAATGTCGGGTACGGTAATGCTCTCGCCCTTTTTCACTATAATTGCATCCTCTCCAAACTCTACTACACACTCATCAGCATTAGGATTTGGAGTGTCCGAAACTCTGATATACACAGAGGATATTGAACGTATCGTTTTGTTCGCTCTGTATGCCATCAAGTAGATAACATTCAGTGCTCCATCCTCCATGTCAAGCATGGATGTATCAATAGTATATAAAGCCTTGACAGATGAGGACATATTCTTCGTACCGAGCTTGATATTGCCGTTTAAGTATGCGTCCACTTCCGTGACAGCTGAATGCGTAGTCGATAACGAAAGGGTCAGAGTTCCCTGTGCATCCGTACTCAGCAGATAGTCCGCATTTACACCGTATACGGTAAGCTTGTCGCCGGGCAGCTTTTCATTATTATACGAAAGATCAAAAAACACCTTTGTACTTCGTACATAACCGCTGTTATCTATATTCGGATCTATTTTTGCAAAGTTCTCGTCAAGCCATGCCGTCCTTTGCTTTAACCATTTTTTGATATGGTTATGATCCTGCTCAGGGTTAAAGCTGTGACCGTTATTTGCGAGCGGTTGATTTACCTTGATATATCTCTCACCGTCATACGCGTATCCTCTCGCCGCCTCCTCGTCTATATAGTCATAATAGATGTCAAAGGTCTGCATAAACACGTCGGTCAGCTCTCTCATCTCATACCATCGCTCCTGGCAGCGTGACGTAAACCACGGATCTCCGAATATCTGCCGCCACCATGCGTTGTTTCTGTCTATCATCCAATAGTTCGGCTGTGCTAATTTTTCGGACAAAGTCATGATACTGCCCATCGTCCCGTCAAAATCCCAACACGGCCCCCACACTATCTTGCCGTCTTTGATGTAGAAAAACAGCGATCGAAGACTGAACTCATAATTGCAGAAATAATTCCACACCATCCAGTAATCCACCATAGAGTCCACATCAACATACTCGCTGTAGTGCTTTCCCTTGGCGTTGTAGAAAGTAGGTGAGAACAATGCATCCTCAAAATCCTGTATGAGAGTCCTGACATAGCTCAGCATTTGCGGATTTGTGAGCCGGGATGGACTGTCTACAGATATCGGCACCTTGTGCTCTGTATACCAGTTGACGGTCTCCGATCCTATTGCTCCCTGACATGATTCTATAAGGTAACCCGAGGTAAAGTCCAGATCATTCGGATCAAAGTACCCCTCAAGATATATCGGGGTGATCTGCGAGCTATAGGTGAAGTTGAACTTCTGCGAGGTTATCCACTCGAGGTTTTCCTCCATTTGCTTGCTCAGTGCATCGCTCTTGGCCTGGTCATATCCGTTGTTCTTTGCGTATTGTTCGGCTATGTCCTCAGCAAACTCCTCCCAGTTGAACATCTCCACTCTGTCCTCATCCACCCTGATCGTCTCACAGAGTAAATACATACCGCGGTATTGACCGTTGTAGTAAACAGATACCCATTGGCTGTCAACATGATCAAGTCCCAGCATCGCAGAATAGTCATAGGAGGGCTTGTTTCTCTGATATCCCGGATCTCTCCAGCTGTTGACAAGTATCCAGTGCTTGCTTTTTCCCATGCCGAGGACATTTGCCTTTTTATCCAGCTTGATCTTATATGAATACTTGTTCTTCGCCTTCATGTCCTCGAGCCTGTAGCTCATGTTTCCGCGGCAACGGATTAGTGCTTCTCCTCCGTCCTCGTCGGTATAGGTGCTTTGGTACTGAGAATATCTGTCGTTTAGCTCTATTCTCACCCTGCATTCCGTGTACTGAGTCTTGCTCGTCACCTGAAAATTGTTCTCTGTGGTGATATATACGGCAGGTACTTGCTCCTGCTCGTACACTATCTCCTCAGGCAAGATCTCCCTTTCGGTCTCGGGAGCTTCTTCAACTGTATCCGAAGAAGCATCCGTATCGGAGTGTGTATCCGTATCGGGAGAAGAAGACGCACATGAAATCAACATCGCAATGATAACTATAAATAACATTGCCAAAGACAAAAGTCGGTGTAATTTCATTTTTATAATCACGCCTTTCTTTTTTTACTTAAAATACATTCGCGAGTTCATATCTGTACGCTTCCACCGCACGTAAAAGTACATGTTCTCTTTTATCTCGATGGTAGTGCCCGGACGGTAAGTAATCTCATCCCCCTCAGTCCATCCGTAAGGGACATAACCGTCGTAGTTCTGTGTTATCTGCGGGAAAGTGATCACAGTTCCGCGAGAAACTACCATCGGCTCATCATAAAACCAAACTACACACTCCCCATCAGAGGGATTGGATATTGAGCTGACCCTGATTATCACAGAAGACACGGACCTTACCGTTTTGTCAGCTCTGTACACAGGGAGATAAATGATATTGACGGCTCCTTCAGACATATCCATAGATGAAACATCTATACTGAAAACAGCATTTGCGGAGGTGGACAGCGGGCGATTGCCCAAGAACACCGATCCGTTGAGATATGCATCTACCGTTCTTGCATTGGTATGCGTGGTCGAGATACTAAGTTCAATAGTACCGACAGCATTCGGAGAAATGATATAATCTGCCGCAACACCGCGGACTGTGAGAAGATCCTTTTCCAGTTCTTTTCCGTTTGCTCTGACACTCCAGAACACTTTTTGACTCCTCGTATAGCCGCTTGAATCGACATTAGGAGCCGGCACGGAGAAGTTGTCGTCTATCCATTTCACGCGGTTTCTCAGCCATGTTCGTATAAGCTCATAATCCTCCGTAGGAGTAAGGCTGTGACCATCATTCGCATCAGGCTGTCTGATGGTGTAGTATCTTACTCCGTTACGCTCATAGCAACGCTCAGCTTCTCCTCCCATGTAGCCATAGTATATATCTACAGATTCGATAAGATCATCTATGACCTCACGCATTGAGTACCACCTCTGCTGACATAGTGAGGTAAACCACGGATCTCCGAATATTTCCTTGAACCATGCATTTTTTCTGTCATGTATCCAATAGTCTCCTTTTGCATCCTTGGTGGAGACGGTGGTGACGTTTCCTATCGTCTGATCAAAGTCCCACACAGGACCGAATGTGATCTTTCCGTGATCTATATAGTAATAGATCGAGCGGCTGCCAAACTCATTGTTGCAGAAAAAGTTCCACACTATCCAATAGTCAACAAGAGACTCTACATTGAGATACTCACTGTAGTGTTTTCCTTTTTCATTATGGAAGGTGGGAGAGAACAGTGCATTCTCAAAATCCTGTATCAGGGTCTTCACGTAAGTATGCATCACGGTATTCGTACCCAACATATAGGGATTGTCCATGACGACAGGGACACCTTTGTCAGTTTTCCACTTCGACCCAGATGTATCCATACCTGTGCAATACTCTATAAGATAGCCGCTTGTCAGATCAAGCTCCTCAGGGTCATAATAGGGCGAAAAGTCAAGGCGTACTTTCTGTCCCTTGTATGTAGTATCATAGTATCCGAGTGTCACCCAGCTCAGATCATTTTCCATGGTGTCAATGAGTGTTTCTTTCTCATCTGAGGAATAGCTGTGGTCCTTTGCGTATGCCTTCGCAACATCCTCGGCAAACTCTTCCCAGTTAAAGGTGTCTACACGTCCTGTATCTATACGGATGCTCTCGCAGAGTAGATACAGTCCACGGTATTCGCCGTTGTAGTAGACGCTCACCCACTGTGACTCTGTATAAGAGACCCCGAGGGAAGCTGCCAGATCGTATGCGAGTTTGTGACGCAGGTTGCTGGTGTCTCTCCAGTTGTTGATAAGATACCAATGCTTGCTCTTACCCATGCCCAGAATATCTGACTTTTTATCCAGCTTTATCTTATACGAGTATTTGTTCTTGCTTTTCATTTCGGGGTTATTGTAGGTTGCGTTACCTCGGCACCGTATCTGTGCCGCCCCTCCGTCAGCATCTGTATAGGTGGAGCTGTAGGGCGAATATCTGTCATTGAGCTCAAGTCGGAACGTACAGTCAGAGTACTCCTCCTTGCTAACTACTTGAAACCCATCCTTTGTAGTTATATATACCTTAGGCAAAGTCTCGGTCGGATATACTATATCCTCGGGCAGAGGGTATTGATCGTTGTTACCGCCGCTGCTGCTGTTACCGCCGCTGCTGCTAA
>JAZNOK010000038.1:0-8206 GCA_045580775.1 Eubacteriales bacterium | reverse complement strand
AGTTATATTCGAGCAAGCTCTCCTATAACTCCGTTCGACTTGAATGTGTTATGCACGCCGCCAGCGTTCATCCTGAGCCAGGATCAAACTCTCTAAAAATTCTATATCCTCACCCTAAGGTGACAATACCATTCTCAGAGTCTCTCTGACTTTTAAAATACTTTTTGCTTGGTTTGTGTTTTCTTCTGGAATTTTCGAGATCTCTCACACGATACATTTCTGCATCGCTCTTTGTGTTTCATCTCTCGTCTTGTTGTTCAATTTTCAATGACCTACGCCGCCGGGCTTCCGCCGAGCGACCTTGTTATTATACTGCATCAACTCGCGTTTGTCAATACCTTTTTGAAAAAATTTTCACTTTTTCCCGCAGGTCTTTCCACCTGCTCGGTATTCCCTCCGCTCATCGCGACAGCTTTGTTAGTATAGCACCAATCAAACTTTTTGTCAACACTTTTTTCGACATTTTTTTCTTTTTTACACTTTACACAAAACACCCTGCAAAAAACGCTCCTCACATTCGGTAAAATGACCATCAATACATGTTGTTTTGCATTTTCAGCCTAATATGTAAAGCGGATGCCCCAAATGAGCACCCGCTTTTTTTAGGAATAATGTTCAATCTGCTTTTGCAGAGTTACTTTGTTCCCTTGATATCATTCTCGTACTTCTCTACCATCTTCTTAACCATCTGACCGCCGATAGAGCCTGCCTGCTTAGAGGTAAGGTTACCGTTGTAGCCCTGGGTAAGATTTACTCCGACTTCGTTTGCAGCTTCCATCTTGAACTGATCAAGAGCTGCCTTTGCCTCGGGGACAAGTGACTTGTTGCTTGCCATTTTGAATTTCTCCTGTGTTTGGTATCTATATTAATGAGGATAACGCAAAGTACATATACGAGATTTCTGTCTCTGTCAAAGTGCTTTTCGCTTCCTCTGCTATTATTGTAAACACAAAACAGGATTATATGAATGGTAATATTTATCGTTTTTTGTCAAACAGTGCGATCAAGCTTGCTTAGGCTCGAGGTTTGCCCTTTCTGTAATGTAGTCAAGGATCTGCTCTCTCTGTATTCCAAGAACCAAAGAGAACTCATCATAGAGAAGCTTTTCCGCATCTGACAGAAAACGCTCATCACAAGCGTGAAGCTTCTTGCCGATCTTTTTTTGGCTTTCGCCGTGCTCATAGATCACCTTGATGAGTCTGATAAGCTCAGATCTGTCGCCATGCAAAAGCACCCGCCGATAAGTTTCTTTTCTCTGTTTGTCATCATCCACCCAATCAAGTCCCTGTTCACTCGGAATACTCTCTATCAAAGCATTTACCTCGTCTGCGGTCAGAAGTTTTCTCATTCGCGACACCAGCATCTCGTTCTTTGTAGGGATCATGATCGTCGAACCGTTTTTAGTGAGAGGCTTGAGAATATAGTATTCTTGCTCAGTTCCATTGAAGCATCGCTGAGCTATATCAACTATCTTACATATACCGTCAGTACCGTATATCACAGCATCGTCAATCTTATACATTCACTAAAGCCTCCGAAACATTTTTTCTACATTATTATTTTACCATATTTTTGAGTTTTTTTCACAGTTTTTTTGAAATTTATTAATTTTCGTTATTATTACACAACATACACTCGGGGGTGTTTTGGTAATGTTGACCAACATCAACACGGTAGAATTTTCCTTTTTCACTTGAAATCACGCATTTTTGGTGCTAATATATTGTAAACACCACTTTTTAAGGAGAAAAAGCATGTTCAAAAGCAACAAAACACCGGGTGTGATAGCACTTTTGCTGTGTTCTGTAATGCTGTTTTGCATTTCATGTTCCGAAGGAAATGCAACCGACATCACCGACCCCCCGCAAAACTCCGCTGCACTGAGCACTGATCTGGGACAATACAAAATTGTATATGAAAAAAGCGTAATCAAAACAGCCACACGTATCAGAAAGGAAATGTACAATATCCTGAAAAAAACTCCGGAGTGTATTAGTGCCGAAGCTGCCTCAGATGAATCTAAATACGAGATTCTTATAGGAGACACAGGACGTGCCGAGAGCAATAGTTTTCTTTCTTCTCTCGAATCTCACTCATACGGAGTAAAGATCGAAGGGACAAAAATACTCATAGCAGGCAAAAAAACAGATTATTGCTCGGATGCGGCTGAATTGTTCATAAGTGAATATCTGCCAAAAGACAAAACCAACACATCATTACTCAAAACGGAGGACACCATCATGGTAAACGAGCAAGACAAAATAAGAGATGAGATACTGGCGGCACAGCCGATAGAGTGGACAGGAAATAACATACCGGTTCAGTCCGGCGGGTATGCAAGAATGTGTGACCTTCCGGACGGAAGAATAGCATGTGCGTACTCGGGAGGAGGATACATTCGCCTTACCACCAGCACAGACGAAGGAAAAAGCTGGAGCACCCCTGTCAATGTCATAAAGATAGACAAAACACCAACAGGACAGCCCATGAGTGTGGCAAATGCTAATATTGCAGTCATGAATGACGGTACATATATGATTGCCTTTCGAGCTCACACTGCCGGAGATAACTACAGCTCATTCTACTCCTCTATACGCTACTGCACAAGCACAGACGGCGGCGTTACTTGGTCCTCTGACACAATAGTGGCGGAAAACAACCACGAAGGTAAGGAGTTTACCGGTTTTTGGGAGCCTCACATGCTCTACATTAAGGACGGAAAGTTCGCTATGTACTACGCCTCCGACTGCATCGGAGGAGATGCGAAGAATTATCCGTTTGTAAAAGGGATGTCTTATCAACACATAATAGTGCATATTTATGATCGGGCAAACGGCGGCTTCGGAGCTCCCATTGTCGCCTCCAACGGAGAAAAACATAACTCCCGTGACGGAATGCCTGTTGTCTGCGAACTGTCAGACGGAACTTACGCTATGGTCATCGAATCCTCCTCTATGAAAGGAAAATATCCCTTTATTATTCAAATTCTCTTCTCCGAGGACGGAATCGTGTGGTCAGACCCGAAGAATATCTGGGTTCCAAACGCAAATGATCACTACGCAGGAGCACCCTATATCGTTACTCTGCCTGACGGAAGAGTAGCAGTATCCTTCCAAGCTACCGAAGGCAGCGGAACAACGATAGCAAGCAACAAAGTCAACAACAGCGTAATGAACGTTATTGTATCCAAAAATCCTGTGACCCACGCCGACAAAGACGATATAAAGCAGGCAGACTTCGAGCGGATATTCTTCAACCCCATCGAAACAGATGCTGAAAACTCGTATGCTATCTGGCCTGCGATGCACGTGCACAAAGGCAAGCTATATTGCTCGGCTGATCTTGGTGTATGCACATCAGCTACCGGCAGATCCTCTAAGGGCATCCAACTCAGAATAGGTATAATTAAATAATGGCAGCAAGAAGAACCGCTTCTCCGACATCAGGAAATGCGGTTCTTTTTTGGTAGAGCGAAAAACACAGCAGATCATGCTGTTATTTGTCAATAACAGATCATAATGCACGTCTGATTTCAATTATCTGAACAAACAAAAATCAACATATCAACAGAATTATCATTTTATTGCAATAATTATATATTGACTAGACGGTCAATTTGTTTTATCATTATAAATAAGGATATTACAGTCGGGATGCTGTAGTAGCTTTACCGACTGTACTCACAATAATCATCACCATACGGAGGAATACGAAATGATTAAGTACGCAAAGAAAATCGCTGTCTTTGCACTTGCGGCTGTCATGCTGATACTGACTTTTGCCGCTTGCAAGGATACTGCAGCACAGAGCGGCGATATATCCGGCGACGACACCTCTGTCGCTGTACCGAAAGGCCCCGCTCTCTCGGGAGACTTTAAGATCATTTACGAGGACAGTGCGTCAAACGCTCTCAACAGAGTTCGTAACGCAGTCCGTGATGCTTGCGGAAAGACGCCTCAATCAATAAAAGCAAGTGAAGCAACAGGTGAATACAACTATGCCATCTACATCGGAAACACCGGCAAGACCGAAAGCACAAGCTTCATTGACAGTCTCGGCGAAAGCGAATACGGTGTTAAGATAATCGAGGCAGAAGGTTCTACAATCGTTGTTATCGCAGCCAAGACAAGCGATATTACCGGACAGGCTGTAGAGCTGTTCATGACTGACTACATATCCTCCGAAAAAGGAGTAGACAAGTTGATGAAGCTCGAGCAGACAGTCAAAACCTATACGCCGCCTGAGGAAGATAAGATTCAGACCAACTTCGGCGGTATTGAATTTGAAGAGCAGATAATCAAGGTAGCCGAGACCTCGGGTGTTCCCTATACCAGAATGACAAAGCTGCAGGACGGCAGACTTATGATGGTATACGGTCAGGGCAACGAGATAGTTGCTTTATACAGCTCAGATGACGGACTCACCTGGTCAGACAAGGTTCAGGCAACACACGGCGAGGATCAAGATGACCGCGACGGCAAAAAGCTGTTGCTCGCAAATGCAGTTCCCTATCAGCTGGCTGACGGAACCATACTTATAGCTTACAGAGCAAACGAGGCCGTTAACAGAAGCGACGGAGACGACAGCATCAAGAAAACAGGAAAGTACCACTCCTCTATCAGATTGATATCCAGCTCGGATAACGGCAAGACCTTCCAGCGTCATTCGATCGTATGGGATCTGTATGAGGAAAACATACAGAAGTGGTACGCTTCCTGCGGTCTTTGGGAGCCTCACCTCGGAATGCTCAACGGCGAGCTTGCCTGCTTCTTCGCAATAGGCAAGAGCGTATATAACTATGATCACATAATCAACTCAACAGATATATTCGTATACAGAAACAACGAGTGGGTAAGAGCTGAGTACACCTCCGATGAAACACCCGGTGCTATTAAGAACGGAATGCCTGTATGGCAACAGGTCAAAGAAGGCGGCTACGTCATGGCAGTAGAGTCCACCCAGAACCAGAAGGGCACCTACGCAAACACACTTACCGCAAAGCTGCTCACCTCTGTAGACGGAAAGCATTGGGTCAACCAGTGCGACGTATACATTCCTAAGAAAGCAAAGAGCAAATCAGGTGCACCGTACGTAGTACAGCTTCCTAACGGCCAGATCGTTGTATCATACATGACAAACGATGACCAGAAGAGCATCAACACAAGCAACACAGGTGATACTGACTGTATCTTCAAGATATCCGTATCAAAGCCCGGCATCAGCGTGTTTGATCTCAAGGGCGAGTCGGATTTTGAAGGATCATTCAACGTACTCAACATCCCTGTAGGAAGCTACGCTACCTACGGCGGCATGTACGTAGATGACACATATCTGTATGTATACTGTGCAACAAATGACGGCGGCAATCAAATACTTCTCCGCCGTGCCCCCCTTTCTCAGCTTGAGAAAGCAAATTAACCTTCTCCTTTCATAGATTATCCCCATAAAAAGCAACAGACCCGCCGCACGGCGGGTCTGTTGCTTTTTGATTGTTATATTTTCTACTGACCGTTAGCAAGAAGCCCGTCAACACCTTTTTTCATAACCTCAGCCAGTTTTTCATAGCCGAGGTTATTCGGATGGAGCTTATCCCTGTAATAAGTCGCTGTTCCATAGGGCTTGTATTCTGTGTTAGCATCATAGAGATACACATAATCATACTCGTCGGCAAGTTGTTTTTGCACAGGAATAATGACCTGATCGACCTGTTCTGTTCTCTCTGTCTTGTCCCAACGATAGAGTGCCGTTGTCATAAGTATCTTAGCCTTCGGGAAACGCTTGTGCATATCTTCAAGCATCAGTCTGTAGTTTGTGACAAACGCATTCTTGCCCGCGGGCATACCTGCCGCGTTGTTCGTGCCGAGAGCAAGTACTATGATATCCGGATCAAACTCTGCAAGTGACGCATATACACAGGAATTGAGATATTTGTTATAGTAGGTACTTACATTAGAGCCGGGGTAACCGAAGTTTCCGACTACAGCTGTCGTTTCATAGAGCTTTTGCATTACCGTAGGATAGAAGAAGTTTTCCTTTGCGTAGGTGTAGCCGTCCTTCAAGGCGTCAACGGCACAGGTGCCGAATGTGATGCTGTCACCGCAGCAGGCTATTCTCAGCGGCTCTTTTGCTTGCGTGGGAACGGAATCTATTTCATCAAAGGCGATCGCACTCGACTTGTTTACACCGTTCGCGGTTGATCTTCCCAATACTCCGAAACCGCTGAAGCTGAGTCCGTTTTTAAAATCTCCTCCGTTGACATTGAGAGTATAATCTCCGTGAAGTGCCGTATCTCCCGGTACCTGCAGTGCGTTTATGACAGATGCTCCGGCTCCTGTAAAGTCTCCTCCTGTGATGTTCACAGTAACATCGGCCTCATATCTGACATCGCGTCCGAACTGCGTACCGTCCGTTCCGTTCTTTCCGTTATCTGATGTAAAGTTGTAATATCTTCCGACCTTGCCTATACCGTATACAGGGCAATTTATGGTTCCTCCGCTGATATTGAGAGTTACCTTTCCTTTTGAAATATTATGCCCTGCCGCCGCAACTCCGAGTCCTTCTATATCATCCGCCCTCGCACCGGAGCTGACAGAAGCGGTTCCTCCGATATTCACAGTCATATTGCCGTCAAACGTACCGACAGGTGAGTTATACCCCGCCCTGTAATTACCGCCTATAATCGCATTCCACGCACCTGAGTTTACAGTAATGGTGCAGTCCCCCTTGTAGCTGACGCCCTTTGCTGTCATGTGTCCTGCGGCATTAAGAGCTTTATCGGTTACGTTGTAGCCTGCCACGATGTTGACAGATCTGGATGCCGTGTTGATAACCTCAACTCCGTCACCGATAGTTGCATTATTGAAATTCATGCACAGATTTGCTTTCGCACCCAAAGAGCGGATATGCACATTCTCAAAAAGAACGTCACAATTAACCGAAAACGCATACCCGATAAATATAAACGCACCGTTTTGTGCATTATAATCCACTCCGCCGTATTCTGATGTAAAAACTACAAGCCCGTCGTACTTCGGCAGTGAATAAGTAGAGGTACTCTTGACCGTGCGTGTGATAACTATACGGTTTCTCTCTTTTGTCAGCAACTCAAAAGCTCTCTCGTATGTCTTTACGGCACGCTCGGGAGTGAGTGCATCATTTTGATCATTTCCGTCTGTTCCGTCCAAGAACACAGCATCGCCTTTAGCTTCCGGAGGAGTCGTGTCATGAGCGGAATCTGTAGCAGTATCTGTAGCAAAAGCGGTGTCAGATGTGTTTTGCTGACTTCCGCACGAATTAAAAGCAGCAAGTGCAATCATAGTTAACATAACAGCTATTATCCGTTTCATTTTTTTCCTTTCGTGCTTTAGAACACAGGATATCCCGCTTTTATATGTGCGTCGTAAAGCTCGTCGCACATCGCCTTGATATCATCTATTGAAAGCTCCGCAGCTGTATGCGGCTCAAGCATAGCAGCGTGGTAGATAGCTTCCTTTTTTTGTGTTATTGCCGCTTCGATCGTGAGCAACTGGACATTAATATTAGTCATATTCATAGCCGCCAGAACAGCAGGCAAAGCTCCTACACGTGTGGGGGATATGCCGCTTCCGTCAACCAGACACGGAACCTCCACGCATGCTTCCGCGGGCAGATTGGAAATAAGACCACAGTTAAGAACATTGCCGCCTATCTTGTACGGAGTATTGGTTACCATTGCCTCCATGATATATGAAGCATACTCTCCCGAACGCTTGTGGTCAAGTTCCTCACCTGCCAGTATCTTGTCTCTGCGTGCCTTCCAGCCTTCTATCTGCTTTACACAGCGTCGGGGGTATTCATCAAGCGGAATATTAAACTTCTCAATCAGCTCGGGGTATTTTGACTTGATGTAGAAAGGATTATACTCCGCATTGTGCTCACTCGATTCTGTGACATAATAACCAAAGTTGTTTATATAATCCATACGTACCATATCACCGTGTTTTGTGTTATTCACGGTTTTTGCACGTTCTCGGATCTCAGGATAAAGATCATTTCCCTCCTTATCGTAGATCTCAAGCAACCACGCCATGTGATTGATACCGGCGACCAGAGAATGCCCGTATCTTGAGTAATCCATTCCGAGATGCTCCATACATCTCTTTGCCACTACCTGAACACTATGGCACAGTCCTACGGTCTTGATATCGGTGTATCTCTGCATATATCC
>JAZNOK010000037.1:0-6987 GCA_045580775.1 Eubacteriales bacterium | reverse complement strand
TCCTCGAGCGACCGCAGGGAGCGAAGGATCCGAGTCGGAGCAGAGAGTCACGCTGCTGCCATCTCCCGCTTGGATAAGTGAGACTCCAAATCTCCGATTTGGTAAGTCGAACTTATGCATGCGAGCGATAGCGAGTCGCTTTCTTCGTTTTGCTACGCTACACTCAAGAATGACAGCGGGGTTGTTGCTATGTTATATTAGAGCAACATTGACGACCGCACTCCCCTCTCCCGCATATATCCTTCATCTGACTAAAGCTGTGCGTATGATTCGGATATATCAAAACAAGCCGATTTGCAGAATAGTGTCTCATACTTGCAGAATAGTGTGTTGTGCCAGTGAGACAAATCTTGTATACTATCCATAGGTGACTAACATTTTGTGCATCAATACAAAGCAAATAGCACAAAAATCCTATTGAACAAATTTGCACTTTGATGTATAATAATGTTAGTTGGGGCGGCAAGCCTCTCAGAAAATCACACTTCTTTTTGGAGGACAAAAAAATGAAGAAATTTTTATCTCTTCTGCTCGTATGCCTTATGGTAGTACCTTTTGGCATGCTGGCAGGTGTCAGCGTTTCCGCTGACAGTTCAAAGACTGTTTACGTTTCGGACTTCGGCGATGATGCCAAGGACGGTTCGGCAGCTGACAAGGCAGTAAAGAGCATCGCAAAGGCGTATGCACTTCTCGGTGCTCAGGGCGGTACTATCGTTATCCCCGATCTTCTTACGATCGACGGCTACGAGAACAGGATGCCCGCACACACAGGACTTGTTACCATCAAGGGATCTGCAGCTACATCCAAGCTCCAGACCGGTACCTCTGAGACCAGATTCTTCCTTGGCGGACCTACAAAGTTCACGGATCTCACACTCGACGCTCCTCTGCAGACTCTTCTTCTTGTATATATGTATCATGATGTAGAGTTCACAGAGACCTTTACCAAGACCGGTGCCAAGGCTGCATACCTTGTTGCGGCTCAGACAGCAAGCTCTGACAAGACCAAACCCGCATACGACTTCACACCCAAGAATTGCACCGTAACTATCAACGGCGGTACATGGGGAGAGGTTTCCTTCGGACCCAGACAGGGAATTCAGGTCATGGACGATGCAGGAGAGATTCTCAAGAAGACTCCTGAGGACTTCAAGGATTTCAATGTTACTGCAAACATCGGCGGTAAGGCAGATATTTCAAAACTGTTCTTCTTCACACGTTCTTACACAGGCGGCAGTCTCGTATGTGCAAACTCCTCTCTCACCGTTAACCTCAACGGCGGCGTTATCGGCTTCTTTGCCGGAACAAACGACCAGAAGTCCAGAGTTGTCGGTTATGAGAACGGTATTACCGTAAATATCGCAAAGGACTTTGATATAGCAAAGAACTTTGAAGGACACGGAAAGAACCTCGATGACAAGAGAATGAACGGCGGTATCTTCTACGGTCTGTCCGGCGAGTCTCTGTACGATGCATCACAGGTTACATATCCTGCTGAGTACGAAAACGGACTTGTTAACGGTACGCTTATTATCGCTGATGAGATTTACGATGCAGTTATCAACAGCGGTAAGGTAGCAACTGCAACCTTCAAGGAAGTAAAGAACACCAGCGGCAACGCACAGGCTCCTGCAGATACACAGGCTCCTGAGACTACAGCTGCTCCCGAGACCACAGCTGCTCCCGAGACCACAGCTGCTCCCGAGACCACAAAGGCTCCCGAGACCACAAAGGCTCCCACAACCACAAAGACTCCCACAACTACAAAAGCACCCGAGACCACAAAGGCTCCTGAGACCACAGCCCCTGCGGCAGAAGAGCCTGCTGAGGGAGGCAACCTTGTACTGATAGTTATTATTGCGGTTGTTGCAGTAGTAGCTGTAGGTGTTGTGGTAGTTATCATAGTAAAGAAGAAAAAAGCACAGTAATTATCTCTGACAGATAACGTTAAAACTTATTAGAGGCACCTGACAAAAAGGTCAGGTGCCTTGCCTTTTTATCGACAACACTGTAAAATCACACATAATGCATGATAGCTGTAGTATCAAACAACATTAAACATATTGAAAAAATTTTGAACATAATTTAAAATATATATGTATAAGAATATATACTTATAAAAAATTTTTGGAGGTAAAACATGAAGAAATTTATTTCTCTTTTGCTTGTATGTCTGATGGTAGTACCTTTCGGCATGCTCGCAGGCGTTGGCGTTACAGCTGACGATTCAAAGGTCGTCTATCTTTCGGATGCAGGCGACGATGCAAATGACGGTTTGAGTGCACAAACAGCATTCAAGAGTCTCGAAACAGCGTATGCTGCACTTGGCAACGATGGCGGCGAGATCGTTATTGTTGGTACTTTCACCCAGTCAGCAAACTTTTTAGCAGAGAAGCACACAGGCACTGTAACAATCAAGGGAGCTGACTCGACAGCTACTTACAAGATGGGTGCAGGATGCCGTTACTTCCTCGGCGGTCCTACTGTGTTTGACAATTTTACTCTCGATGCTACAGCGTTTTTTATAATGATAGTTTGCCTTTACAACGACTTTACAGCTACTGAGAACTTTGTGATCAATAGAAATAAGGATACTATCATTGTTGCAGGCGGTCAGAGTGATACAAGTTACGCCAAGGCACGTGATTTCGGCGTAGCAAAGGACGTTACCATTACTCTTAACGGCGGTAACTGGCAGGAAGTCATCGGCAGCATGAGACAGGGCTGGAGATGTCCTACTCCTGAGGGTGTTTCCAATAAGACAGCTGAGGATTTTAAGGACCATAAGGTTACTTTCAATATAGGCGGAAATGTAACGATCGCCAAGTTCTTTGCAGCTTCTCGCTCGGCTACCGGTCAGGATATGATCTTCCCCAACTCCTCATGTACTATCAATCTTAACGGCGGTAAGATAACTCTTTTCCTCGCTCATATGGATCAGATGAATCGTGTGACAGGATATGAGAACGGTGTCACCATTAACGTAGCGAAGACCTTTAACCTTGCTGAGTCTTTTGAAGGTGGAGCTAATGTAGATCCTGACACAAGACTTGCTTCAGGTGATGCAAACAAAGTGTTCTACGGTCTTTCTCCTCTCTTTGCGTATGCAGACGAAAAGATCGTTGCTACAGCAAGTGAAGCTGCTGCAGCTATCAAAAATACACTTGTAGTTGATAATGAGATCTATGATGCTTTCATCGCTGACAAAAAGATCCGTGTAGATGATTTTGATGTTGTTAAGCCCGCGAATGACGATTCTGTAACCACAGCTCCTGACGCTGTAACCACAGCTCCCGACGCTGTAACCACAGCTCCTGATGCTGTAACCACAGCTCCCGATGCAGTAACCACAGCTCCCGATGCTGTAACTACAGCTCCCGATGCTGCTGATCCGGCTCCTGCAAAGACCATCTATCTCTCTGACAACGGAAATGATGCAAATGACGGTTCTTCTGCTGACAAGTCTGTAAAGACCCTGACTCGTGCATACGAGCTTATCGGAAATGAAGGCGGCGAGATCATCGTTGTTGACACATTTACAATTTCTGCAAACTTCTTTGGATGTGACAAGGCTCACGCAAAGAAGATCACCATCAAGGGAGCAGATGCAAACGCAGCTATCAAGGTAGCAGCGAATGTTCGTTTCTTCCTCGGCGGTGAGACTGAGTTTACAAACATCAAGATCGAGGCAGTTGACAAGTCAACATTCTACATAATCTGCAACTTCAACAGCCTTACAGTATCCGATACCGTTACAGTCAAGAGAGCTGCTGACTTTATCATCAACCTCGGTACACAGGGCGGTAAGGGAACGAACGACCGTGCTTACACTGTATCCGATGCAACACTTACCATCAACGGCGGTGATTGGCAGGATGTTGTTCTCGTAGCGAGAACCGGCTTTACTAAGAAGGATGGAACTACAGCTACAGCAGATGAATTCAAGGGACTCGACGTTACTCTTAACGTCGGCGGAAATGCAAAGATAGCAAAGGTATATGCATTCACCCGTAACAACGCTACACAGGGAGACTATCTCGTTGACGGTTCTGCCACAGTAAACCTCAACGGCGGTACGATCACTCACTTCCTCTGCCAGACCGACAACAAGTCATACGTAAACGGCTTTAGCCGCGGTATGACTGTAAACATCGGCAAGGGCTTTGATATTGATAAGAGCTTTACAGCAGGTACTCAGACAGACGGACACTGGGTCGTAGACTCCAGCAAGGCGAAGATCTTCTACGGTATTTCCGGTGAGTCTGCATGGGAAGATTCCGCAGTAAAGGCAAACAAGATAGGAAAGTCAAAGATCGTCATTGACGGTGAGATCTACGATAGCATCAAGTCTAACGGTGCTCTGCGTACAACTTCTGTACAGAGCGTATCCAAGGCCGGCGATGCTCCCGCAGGTTCACCGAACACCGGTTATGCTACATGGGTAGTGGCAGTAGTAGCTGCAGTTGCAGTTATGGGCTGTGCGACGATCGTCGTTTCCAAGAAAAAGGAAAACTGATTGCAGCCTTTTCAGGGTATAATTGACTGATTGCACGGGGACTCCTGAAAAAGAGGAGTCCCCGTGCTTTATGTATTCGGGCAGAATTGATACCGGGACGTTTTGAAGGATAGTTTTGCCTTTTATTTCCTGTTTGCATATTATATTATTGTGCATAATGGTTTTAGATTTGCAGAATAGTGTCCCTTAGATACAGAATAGTGTGTTGATTATTATCGTAGAATTTTATATAATTAACATACAAAACTGACAATATGTATTATTTTTTTGGGGTAAAATCATAAAAATATTATTGTGCGATACGAAAAAATAGTATATAATAGCATTGTTAGTAAGGCAGAGTGATATCTGCCAAAAAAATAACGGAGGAAAAACAAATGAAGAAATTTTTATCTCTTCTGCTTGTATGCCTGATGGTAGTACCTTTCGGCATGCTCGCAGGCGTCAGCGTTTCTGCTGACAGTGCAAAGACCGTCTACGTTTCTGATAGCGGAAATGATGCAAACGACGGTTCTGCCTCGAAGGCAGTACAGACACTCCCGAAGGCTTATGAGCTTCTCGGAGCTGAGGGCGGTACGGTAGTTATAGTTGATACCGTTACACTCACAGGCTACACCAACAAGATGCCCGCTCATACCGGTCTTGTTACCATCAAGGGTGCAGCAGCAGGATCCAAGATCCAGACAGGTGCTTCTGAGGCACGCTTCTTTATGGGCGGACCTACCAAGTTCACAGATCTGACTCTTGAGGCAGAAACATCTACTCTTCTTGTAGTATATCAGTACCACGATGTAGAGTTCACAGAGACGTTTGTTAAGAGCGGTTCAAAAAATGCGTTCCTCGTAGCTGCCCAGACAGGTAGCATTACCACTACAGGCGTTGTAAAGTATGCTTATGATTATACAGCTAAGGACTGTAATGTTGTGATCAACGGCGGTACATGGTCAGAGGTATCATTTGGTCCGAGACAGGGAACATCCTACATAGACGAGAATGATCAGGCTGTTGTAAAAGACCCTGCTACTATTAAGGATTTTGATGTTACTGCTACCATTGGCGGCAAGGCAACTATCGTGAAGCTCTTCTTCTTTACTCGTGAGTACAAGACTGCAAACCTTGTAGCAGCAAATTCATCCTGTACAGTAAATCTGAACGGTGGAGTTATATCGTATTTTGCAGGTGTAAATGACCAAAAGTCAAGAGTTGTCGGATATGAAAACGGCATTACTATAAATGTCGGCAAGGATTTTGATATATCCAAATCCTTCGATGGAATGGCAGGTATTGATGAAAACAGATACAAGAGCGGAACCTTCTACGGACTTACCGGTGAGTCCCTGTATGACAGCAGTGTAGTAACGTTGCCTGCTGAGTATCCTGAAGGACTCATCAATGGCACTCTTGTTGTAGCTGACGAGATCTACTCTGCATTTACACAAGACAAGAAGGTTGCTATATCTACATTCAAGGAAGTAAAGAAAGCTAGCGAGCTTGCTCCTTCCACTCCTTCGACTCCTTCGACCCCCACAGAGCCTTCCACACCTTCGACACCCTCGACTCCTTCCACACCTTCGACTCCTTCGACTCCTTCCACACCTTCGACTCCTTCGACTCCTTCGACACCCACAACTCCTTCCACTCCTTCTACTCCCGAAAAACCCAGCAACCCCAATACCGGAGATGCAACATGGGTAGTAGCAGTAGTAGCTGCAGTTGCAGTTATGGGCTGTGCAGTTGTTCTTACAAAGAAACAGGAAAACTGATTATAGTCGCTTTATACTGAAGTGGCAAACCTACCGAGACACCTTGTCAAAGGGTGTCTCGGTTTTTTATTTTCACGGAGAATTTCCAGCTTTGTAAAGGATCCGGTCGGAGCAGAGAGTCACGTCTCTCGGTCATTTGCGGAGCCAAAACCCCGCTGTCATTCTAGAGGGAGCATCGCGACCGAAGGATCTAAGGGCGAGTACAAAAAAAGATTATGACCGAACTCCCACCCCCGCTGTCATCATCGAAGGAGGATTTGAGCGAAGCCCCAACCCGACTGTCATCCTCGAGGGAGCGGTATCACCGCGACCGAAGGATCTAGTCGGAGTACATAGTAAGGATTAAATTTATTCGTTACTCTCTACTCGCCCTTGGATTCTTCACTTCACTGCGTTCCGTTCAAGAATGACAGGGCGGATGGGGTTCTGTCAATAACGCGTGAACGATTTTACCGGTTTTAGCAAACCTCTCCATCCCGACTGTCATGGACGAGGGAGGATTTGATCGGAGTATCCCTCCGCCCTGTCATCCTCGAGGGAGCATCGCGACCGAAGGATCTAAGGGCGAGTACAAAAAAACGATTATGACCGAACTCCCACCCCCGCTGTCATCCTCGAAGGAGGATTTGAGCGAAGCCCCAACCCGACTGTCATCCTCGAGGGAGCGGTATCACCGCGACCGAAGGATCTAGTCGGAGTACATAGTAA
>JAZNOK010000036.1:0-1918 GCA_045580775.1 Eubacteriales bacterium | reverse complement strand
CAAGCGATATGGTACTCGTCGAGCATCTGCTTGTAATGCTCCTTGATCTTCGACATATCGGAGAGGAATACGTCGAAACCCTTCTTCTGTGCCAGGACAGCGGCACCTACGCCACTCTCTCCACCGCCTAATATTACGATTCGTTTTGCCACAATATGCTACTATTTTACCCATTTACAAAATCAACTGCGAAGTTACGCAAAATAATTGATATAATGAACAATTATTTATTCATCATCACACAAAAGAAATATCCAAAATAAACCTTAACAAATGCCCATTCATAGAATCAGAGGCGTCCGATTTTTCCAACGGACGGCTCTGGTTTTTCCAACGGACGGCTCCGATTGGCGGAGTCGCTCCTGATCTCTGTGTCTTTTTCTCCGTCTCCTCGGATATATCTATCCGATGATGTTGAGATCGGGGAACTATGAGTTAAGAGGGAAGAGTTAAAAGGGAAGAGTTATAGATCCGCGATGTATGCACTTTTCCCTCTTCCCTCTCCCCTCTTCCCTCAAGAGCCCCTGTGGGCTCGTTAACGGTAAACTGAAAGGTCAGAAGTGAAAGGTGAATGCTACCTTTCCGTTTTCACCTTCAACTTTTCAGTTTGTCCGCCCGGGACGGGGATTACCTCCACAACGGTTCGCTCTCCCAATTCTTAGGGAAGCCCATAGCAGATAAGTCCACTTCTGGAAAGTCTGCTATCAGCTGTTTTAGACGAGTCGGAAATGTGGATGACGGATTGATAGTCTGCAACAGATATTGAATGATAGACAAGACGTAATATACCCTATTGTTGATGGCTGCAACAGACAAGAAAGGTTTCAAGGTCTTGCGTGGGAACAGCGGACGTATACGTAATGCTCTATTCCACAATCGGCTATGATGTGCACAGATATTGCGCACGTACACGATACTATGAAGCCATGACTCGAATACACTGTCACTCACGCCATAGAACTTTGCAATCTCACGTTTCGTATGTCCTGGCCTGAAATAGTTGTATAGCATTGACAATGTGCCAAATGAAGATACCTCCATGGTCATCCATGCCGGTGGCATCTCGTCGTCATACTCTCTCTTGAAACGTAGGATTTGGTCATCGTCACTTCGTGTCAACTCGGCACTGATACTTGCCAAAAGATTAGTATGCTTCTCTAAGTTGGTGAAGTTTTCTTTGTTCAAGAACCAAAACGTTCCATAATCCTTCGCCAACTGATATGCCATTTGCGTGCGTATAGACACCTCCACTTTCTCCGATTCTGCAGCGATGAGCTTGCGTAGCTTGCTGTCAAACTTATATAGTCGGTACGCTGTTTCAAACGTTGCGCTTGGCTTGAATATCCACTGCTCCTTATTGCTTGTAAGTGGTGTCAAGTAGCTTTTCAGGCGGAAATAGCTGACATGCGACAGCACATGGTATGCTTTGTTCTCATCTGCGAAGTTGAGCCCACGCTGTTTCAGTAGCTCAATCTGCTCATCAACAGTCAGTGGTCTCTCTGTATAGTGTTTCATATGCGGATAAAAAAAATACTTACCCTGAGCGCGCTGTTCTGACGGGAAGCGGGGTAAGTTTGTTGCTGCAAAGATAGAGATTCTTTTCCTACCGGCCAAATATCTAACGAAAAATATGAGACAAAAGTTTTCCGTTTCATCGGATATGCCGTTCCCTTCTAGCTGATTTTTGTCTCTTTTGTCAACTGATTATCTTGCCTCACGCTGATTTTTTTGGTCTCACGCAGACTTCGCAGACTTTCACAGAATGGGCTGCATCGCTATCGCTCACAGCTGTCGGCGTTTCGCCGAGTGTATACATCCCGGAGGCAGCAAGAGCGTAGCGACTTGCAAAGTCTGCGTTCTCTGCGTTCTCTGCGTGAGCCATAAAAATATAATCTGCGTGAGCCAAGCAAGCACTCGG
>JAZNOK010000035.1:0-4904 GCA_045580775.1 Eubacteriales bacterium | reverse complement strand
CAGCGTATTATCAGACAGGTGTCGGAGCGAGTGCCTTCTACGGTTCAAAGCTGAGAAAGGTAACTCTTACCGAAGGAGAGACTTCGATAGGAGCGTATTCATTTTATAACTGTTCACAGCTGAAAGAGGTCGTGATACCGGATACGGTGAAAATGATCTACCGATATGCGTTTGCACAGTGTACATCCCTTGAGAGTATAGTTATTGGCAACGGAGCAGAACTTATCGAGCCTTACGTATTCAAAGGATGTTCGAAGCTCAAGAGTATTGAGATCCCGGACAACGTGACAAGCATCGGGGAGTATCTCTTTTACGGTTGTACAAGTCTTGAGAAGGTACAGTTCTCGAGCGGTATAGACCGCATACGTGCATATACCTTTGGTAATTGTTCAAGACTCTCGGAAGTAGAAATTCCGTCTAATGTAAAGGCGGTATATCCAAATGCATTCAACGGCTGCAGCAGCCTCAGTGAGCTCATATTGAACGAGGGACTTGAGGTCGTCGGGTACAGTGCATTTGCGGGGACGGTTATTGAGGAAATAGTAATCCCCAAGAGTGTATGGCTGCTGTCGTTTAACGGATATTCGGACGAAGAAGAAACAACAGCGTATTATCAGACAGGTGTCGGAGCGAGTGCCTTCTACGGTTCAAAGCTGAGAAAGGTAACTCTTACCGAAGGAGAGACTTCGATAGGAGCGTATTCATTTTATAACTGTACTTCCTTGGCTGTGGTAGTTATCCCGCAGAGTGTCAAGAGTATTAAAGAGGCCGCATTCGGAAAATGCTCCTCGTCGATCAATATTTGCTATGAGGGAACAGAAGAGCAATGGGGAGCTATAACCTTCGCCGCTGATAATCTCAGCGTTCAGCAGACTCAGAACAGATATCCTCACCTGTGTACCGAATGGATCCAACTGACTGAGTCTACCTGCCTCACTGCGGGTATAGAACGAGGAATATGCACAGTATGCTCGAAGTATGTGATAAGAGACCGTGAGCTCGGAGAGCATATCTATGGAAAATGGCAGATAACCTGCGAGCCTGATGCGGACAGCGACGGACTGCGTGTGAGATCGTGTCAGATATGTTTGTCAGAACACGAGCAGGTAATTTCATACGCTACAGGAGATGCCGATAGCGACGGTACTTTGACAAACAGCGACATGACCTTGCTTGTGCGAGCTCTTTCGGGATGGAAGGATGCAAGCTATGACAATGCGGATGTAAACTACGATGGAATACTGTCGAACAGAGATGTCATAATAATTATTCGCAGACTGGCGTTTGCGAGTGATATGTGAATAGGATCGGATATAAAAAAGGAGCGGGCATGTGCCTGCTCCCTTTTTATAGCGGTAAATAGATATTGCCGTTGTCAACCGATATGAGTTCGCCTTTTTTTGGCTATAGGTGCGGCGGTATGTCAATTTTCGTTTGTGCCGCTGAAGATCGAAGTATAGTCAAAATCCTTGTAGTATTGGCTCACTGTATCAAAGTGAGCATCCAGGTCCTCTTTTTTGAGTTCATGTCTTCCGTCTGCCATGCATTCGAGAATATACGAGTTTACCCAGCCTGCATAATGAGACTCGTCTCGGTAGTTATCCAGGTTGCATATCATGTCATACTCGTCATAGAAAGAAAACAGGCGTACATTTTCTTGCTCGAGCAGTATCTCTGCTGTCTCACGGTAAGTACCAAAGTAGTAGTCATCGGTCTTTTCTCTTTGCCATGAGTCCATTTTGGCTATGCTGTAAGGCGGCAAAAAGCAATAAAAAGTCGTTTCTCTGTGCTCTCGTATTATCGAGAGTATATTCTGCTCCAGATTTTGTCGTATAGCTGTGAGTTTGGCGTCTGAGAGAACTCGGCTTTCTGCGGAAACTGCAGGGCGGCTGTAGTTTGCCATGACGGCATCATATCCAAACTTTGATGTATCGTTCCAGCCGGAATAATCGTCAAATGAGGTAGACGGTGTATTGGCTCTTGTAGACAGTATGTTGCGGACGGTATAGTCCATGAGCACTGTTTTGTTGAACAGGTAATAGGTGTCGTTGAATATGTTTCGGTCGTATAGATAATCCGGATAATCGTACTTACAGCTTGCATTCTTGTCTGCAAGAATGGATAGAAGATCTAGCGACAGTATGACGTACTTTATATCATTACCGCTGTTGTATGCAGAATGAAGTCTGTCCCCGAGTTCCTTGAAGTACGCCCCGGCGAATGGAACCTTGACGCTGTTGACTCCGAACAGAGCATCAAATTCACTCGATTTGAAGTTTTGGGTCATTGATGTACCGATGATCACCGCATCGTAGTCAAAGTTGCGTAGTATTCCGTCGTTGTGGTGCCGTTCGCTTCCGAGACGGTATGAGATGCCTTCTATCGGCTTGTGATAATGAAAAAACGGGTCGATGTAGATCGTGGGTATTGCATACAGTATGACAAGTATCAAAGAGATGCTTATAAACGATATAACAAAGCGTTTGCTATTCATACTTGCCTCCTATCAGAAGTTGAAATACAAGAACGTACTTACGCCCGACATCGAGTATATGCACCATACCAGCAGTACACAGCTGATGCAAAGTCGTAATATGCTCGGTCGGAATTTTGAAGCTTGCTTACGAGCTGTGTCACATGCAAACATGAGCAGGAAAGCAAGAGCAAAGTACCCGATCAAAAAAGACAGAGGGAACTTTACATAAGGATTGAAATGCAGTCTTACCGTGAGCGGAACCGATATCTCGGTCAAAAGGAATGCCTTGGTGATAGGATCGGTGATCTTGAGTGAGCCTGATGTAAACAGCCTCTCGAAAAACAGCACGGCATCAGAGAGACTTTCTGCACGGAAGACGACCCATGCCATGCTGACAAAGGTGAAAGTAATTGCAACACGCAGAATTTTCGGTATATGTCGAGTGATGTTTTGTGTGAGTCTGGCGAGCACACTCGCAGCTCCGTGCAGTATTCCCCACACTACAAAGGTCCAGGCAGCTCCGTGCCAGATGCCGCTCGCGAGAAACACAACTGCGATATTTGCACAGGTGCGAGCAGTGCCTTTGTGACTGCCTCCGAGAGGGAAGTATATGTATTTTGTGAAAAAGCGTGTGAGCGTCATGTGCCATCTACGCCAAAACTCAGTTATACTGTCCGCTTTATATGGAGAGCGGAAGTTCTCAGGCAGATCAATGTTCATCATTTTGGCAATGCCCGATGCCATATCGCAGTAACCCGAAAAGTCAAAATAGATCTGCACGGTATATGATAGCATGACTATCAGAGCCTCAGCTGAGCTGAGTACGGCGATATTTTGAAAACCGTAATTGACAGCAATACCAAACACATCTGCTATCAGGACCTTCTTTGACAGTCCGAGCACGAACAGATATGCTCCTGCCGCAATGTTGTCCCAGTTCAGGGGGCGTTTGGATAGATCGGCAAATTGCGGTACCAGCTCCTCGTGTGTTACTATAGGCCCGGCTATCAGCTGAGGGAAGTAAGCGACAAAAAGTGCATAATCGAAAAAGCCGTATTCGGGGACTTCTCTTTTGTATGAGTCGATGACAAGCGACAACTGCTGAAAGGTAAAAAAACTGATTCCTAAAGGAAGAACAAGTTTCCTCAGCGGAATGTCAGCGGAAAACAGTACATTCAGGTTTTCACAGAAAAAGTCGAAATATTTGTAGTAGAATAAAAGTCCGAGGTTAAACACAATGCCCAAAACGAGCCACAGACGGCGTGTATTATGCTTTTCTGATATGATGAGTGCACGGTGCAGAGCATAGTTCAAAGCTATACTCACCAGTATCAGAGGAAGGTAGGATATGTTGAAATAAGCATAGAACCACAGCGACATCACGAGCAGAAATACGCTCGCCGCACGGTACATCCCTTTATGATTAAATGCAAAATACCCTATTACCGAAAGAGGTAAAAAGACAAAAATGAAAATATATGAATTGAACAGCATCTTATATCTCCGGACAAATTAAAATGACAAAAATCAGCCCTTGTCCTTTTCTATTATACTACTTATCGGCACAAGAGTCAATAAGGGCCCGATCACTTGTCATTTGCTGTCGGCAAATGGCGTTTATAATACCCTGAAATCAAAAAACAAATGAGCCGTGCTCCTCCTGCATGTCGGTTTTATTTCTGAAACGGCAGAGCAAATAGGAGAATTGTAATTTATGCAGTTTGATTGGATGCAAAAAACGGAGACAGTATGATAACTGTCTCCGTTTAAGTTGTACGTTTATATCAGCTCAATTAGCCGAGCTTAGCGTAGTTGACCTTGATACCGGGGCCCATTGTGGACGCGATAACACAGGACTTGATGTACTGACCCTTTGCTGCTGCAGGTCTTGCCTTGATAACAGCACCTACAAGAGCATCAAAGTTCTCCTGGAGCTTCTCAGCACCGAAGGATGCCTTGCCGATGGGGCAGTGGATGATGTTGGTCTTGTCGAGACGGTACTCGATCTTACCGGCCTTTGCCTCCTTGACAGCCTTAGCAACATCCATAGTTACTGTACCTGCCTTGGGGTTAGGCATGAGTCCCTTAGGACCGAGGACCTTACCGAGACGTCCTACAACACCCATCATGTCGGGAGTTGCTATAACAACGTCAAAGTCGAACCAGTTCTCACCTGTGATCTTTGCTACGAGGTCATCAGCTCCGACATAGTCAGCTCCTGCCTCCTTAGCGGCATCAGCACGGTCGCCCTTAGCAAAAACGAGTGTCTTGACGGTCTTACCGGTTCCGTTGGGAAGTACGATTGCACCTCTTACCTGCTGGTCAGCGTGACGGCTGTCAACGCCCAGACGGATGTGAGCCTCAACGGACTCATCGAACTTTGCCTTTGCAAGCTGGCAAACGGTGCCCAGAGCCTCTGCAGGCACGT
>JAZNOK010000034.1:0-3456 GCA_045580775.1 Eubacteriales bacterium | reverse complement strand
GTATCTCTGCATATATCCTGTGAGTATCGCCATAGGATTGGTATAATTCAAAAACCACGCATCAGGGCATACCTCTTGCATATCCTGAGCAAAATCCTTTAACACGTGTATAGTGCGAAGTCCCCTGAATATACCTCCGATACCGAGAGTATCACCGATAGTCTGACGCAGTCCGTACTTTTTCGGTATTTCAAAATCGAGTATGGTACAAGGGTCATACAATCCCACCTGTATTGTGTCAATTACAAACGCCGCACCTCTAAGAGCTTCTTTTCTCTGCTCCGCTCCGAGATATGTATATACCTTGGCTCTGTTGTTGTTATATCGTACATTCAAAGCTTCAACGACGATCCTCGACTCCTCCAGTCTCTCACCGTCAATATCATACAGAGCTATCACGCATTCGCGAAGAGCGGGGGTAAGCATTACATCCCCCAAAACATTCTTGGTAAAAACGGTACTTCCCGCACCCATGACAGTAATTTTCATAACATTACACTCCCAAAAAGGTTTTATACACTGAAATATTATCACAACGGCAAAGCAATATCAAGTAAAATCTCACATTACCGAACAATAAAAGCAAAAAATTCTCAAAGTAAATACGCAGCCGCATTTACTTTGAGAATTTAATATCGAAACTAACAAAGTATAACTTTTAATCGAACTTTCTGTCGTATAGCAAAGCCGCTATCAGCACAACAAAGCAGGATCCTGCATTGTGGACCAACGCACCGGTAGTTGGATTAAGTATACCAAGCACAGACAAGGCAACCGCAAGAAAGTTTATGAACATTGAAAGGGTGATACTCAGTTTAATGGTATTCACAGTTGCTTTTGAAAGGCGTTTGAGATAAGTGATCCTCGAAATATCATCACTCATCAGAGCAATATCAGCAGCTTCTATTGCTATATCACTGCCTATGCTTGCCATTGCAACACCGACGCACGAACACTTCAGAGCCGGGGCATCATTCACGCCGTCTCCTATCATGCAGACGGTCCTGCCGTCAGATTGCAGCTCTGATATCTTCTCTACCTTCTGCTGAGGAAGAAGCTCTGCACAAACCTTCTCAATGCCGACCTGATCTGCGAAATAACGAGCAGTAAGAGTGTTGTCCCCGGTAAGCAACACTACATCCGTATTCATATCCTTGAGTTTTGATACCACGTTGTCGGTTTGCGGACGAAGCACATCCGACAGAGCAATAACGCCTAAACACCTGCCATTCTCTGATACAAGAACCGATACCTTGCCCTGAGAGCGAAACTTATCAAGATCGACGTACAATCGCCCATCGAGTATCACACCGCACTCCGACAAAAACGTTTCACTGCCGCATACGATCTTTTTGCCGTCAATTTCTGCCAAAACGCCTCTGCCCACCGTCATCTTAAAATCGGTAGATTCCGATATGTTTACATTTCTTTCTTTAGCATAAGCAACGATTGCTTTTCCCAGCGGATGCTCGCTTTTTGCTTCTGCAGATGCCGCAAGAAATAAGAGCGTATGTTCCGTAATGCTGTTTTCAATGGTAACAACATCGCAAACCTCCGGCCTGCCGTAAGTGATCGTTCCTGTTTTATCAAATACAACCGTATCTACCTTACCCATCTTCTCGAGTGCTTCGCCTGATTTAATAACAACACCGTGCTTTGTTGCCTGGCCGATAGCCGCCATAATAGCAGTAGGAGTAGCAAGCACCAAGGCACATGGGCAAAATACAACAAGAACGGTAACTGCTCGGGTAATGTCTCCGCTGGCAAACCCGGTAATAATTCCAATGATCAGAGCAACCGGAACAAGCCAGCTCGCACACTTATCGGCAATTCTGGCCATAGGTGCTTTTTTGTCATCTGCTTGTTGCACCAGCCGTATGAGCATTTGCAAAGAACTATCCTCGCCGACTTTCGTTGCCCTGATGTCGATCGAACCGAAACGGTTGATCGTACCGCAGAACACTTCATCCCCAACGCCTTTGTCAACAGGCAGAGATTCACCCGTCATTACCGACTGATCGACCGAGGTCTCGCCGCTTATGATAACACCGTCAACAGCAACAGTCTCTCCCGGAAGAATACGCAGAATGTCTCCTGTGCTTATTTGCTCAGCAGGGATTATTTCCTCTTTCTTATCTACTATCCTTCTCCCCTGTGCAGGGGAAAGACTGATCAGATTATTCAGTCCTTTTTTTGCTCTGTCGGTAGTCATGTCCTCCAGTATCTCACCGAGAGCCATAATAAACGCCACTTCGCCTGCGGCAAAAAGATCCCCGATGGCGATAGCGGCAGTCATGGCTATAGAAATCAGCAAGGCAGAAGATATTTTGCTGATACCGCGGTTGAATATCATCTTCCGTACCGCCGAATATAAAAGCGGAATACCGCTGATGATCACCGTGATCCACGCAGGATCAAATACCGCACGTACACCTGTCTTAGACAGAACTAAGCTTGCGATCAAAAACACACCGCTGATCACAGTGCCGGACACTCCTGTAATAAAACCTATCCATTTTTTTAACACTTGACATACCTCCCTTTTTATTGACATTATATCAAAAAGAATGTATAATATGTTTGCTACAAAACAATTTGTTCTGTTTCTGTCTTTATTATACGAATGCTTCAAGGCAGTTTCAACAACCAGTTTTTCGGTCTTGTTCGTTACAGAACATTTTTGCTTTTTTGTTCAGGAGGAAAATATGGACAGACGCCAAAAGAAAACGAGAGAAGCGATATTCAGAGCATTTACGGAGTTACTGGCTCAAAAGAATTACAATCAGATCGCAGTGCAGGATATCATTGATGCGGCTGATATCGGCAGAACAACCTTTTATGCTCATTTTGAAACTAAGGATTATCTGCTCAAAGATCTGTGTGAAGAGCTGTTCGGACATATAATTGATACGGCTATGGGTCTGCCAAACGGCCATTATCACTGTCATTGCGGAAACGAGACAGATTCTGTATTTTTGCATCTTCTTCGGCATTTGCAGGAAAATGACCGTAATATACTTGAGCTTTTATCCTCGCAGAACAATGAGATATTTCTGCGTTATTTCAAAAGCAACCTAAAAACGCTGATACTGACACAGTATGTCAGCAAAGGGGCTCTTGGCAGCTCCAAACTACCGCAGGATTACCTTGTGAACCACATATCATCCTCATTTGTCGAAACAGTCGACTGGTGGCTCTCACGCAAAATGAAAGAAACACCCGAACAGATCACCGAGTATTTTTTGGGAGCTATAGAACCGATACTCACTTAGCCGTTTTTCGCAATAACCTTTTAACCCAAAATACAAAAACACATTGCAGTACAGAAAAAATATGGAGCTGTCTCAAATGCGAAAAAACGCATTTAAGACAGCTCCCTTCATTAAAATGCAACTGTGATGGTCGTACCTTCTCGGACTTTGCTATCGAGCGTAACCTTGCCGCCGTGATAAGCTA
>JAZNOK010000033.1:0-13956 GCA_045580775.1 Eubacteriales bacterium | reverse complement strand
CAGCAGGAAAAGAAGGCTCTGGAAGAACAGCTCGCCTTGGAAATCAGCAAGCAGTTTATTCTCAGTGAGCAGGATGTTACTGACTTCTTGTACAAGCTGAAGAACGGGAGTCTGAACAACATACACAGACGGCGTAGTTTGATTAACATCTTCGTTGGTGCCATCTACCTCTTTGATGATAAGTTCAGAATCATACTTAACGGCAGCGAAAAGCCGATTGAGATCGACGATGTGCTTGTTGATGAGGTCAATGACTATTTTGATGGCTTAAATCAAGCACAATCGGAGTGTTCACACTTGGTTGCGGACGCTCCACCAGAAGTGCCAAGCAGAAGCTTGGCTAAGATAAAAGATAATAGATAATAGACACGAGATAAAAGAGCAGGGAAAACACGGCACTTTTGGTGTACTATTATCTATTATCTTTTATTTATTATCCAAGCTGCAGATATCACTCAAAGAAACTGCAGAAACGGAGTTTTGGCTACGTCTGCTTGTTCTGTCGGAGTACATAACCGAAAAGGAAGGGGAGTCGCTTCTTTGTGATTGCCTCGAAATAAAACGGATTTAATATCAACGCTTAATACCTCGAAGCAATCCAAAATGCAATAACCAAACAAAAAATGAGCCGTCAGGCTCTTTTTGTTTGGCGGGATGAAAAAAGGAGAACCGAAAAACGCTCGAGCACAGCTTTCGCCGTTGCTCCCCTTTGATAAACTAGCCTAGGGTTACTTTTTCATTAAGATATAATGTGCTTGGCAGCGGTAAAATGCTGTTGGATCAATAAACAATAATATTGAATCTAGTTATATACTGTGTTACAATGAAAGTACGAAGTGGTACGTAGAATAAAATAAAGTGCAACTGTATGCGTGTACATTATATGGGACTTGATTTGTGTTATTATTACATATGATAAGACGGAATAGAACAGAAACAAATTACAACAATTACTAATCGTTTTCTTCCAAACGAGGCATACGACAACAAAAAGGAGATTAAACAATGGACTTTGTATTAGACAGAGCTAATTACACATTATCTAATTATCATCAACCGGTTACCAGAACACCATATCCTTTTCAGGAACAAGCTTTTCGTAGTTTGGATGCGTTGAAAGCAAGAAATCCCGGTGGATTTTCTTCTATGCTTGTTTTGCCTACAGGAGCAGGTAAAACCTATACGGCGGCACATTGGATAATTAAAAATTACATCAATGAAGGTGTAAAGGTGCTTTGGATAGCACATAGAAGTGAGCTTTTGAGGCAGGCTGTAGAGACGTTTTTTGTTGATACAACTGTTGAAACACTACCTGATCGCAATTCATATAAAAGCTTTGTTGTGTCTTCTGAATTCGGTAGAAGCGTTGACATTAACAACGAAGATTTAGTTGTGGCAAGCAGGCAGAGTATATGTAGCGGGGATAATATTGAGTATTATGTAAAGTGGGCAAAAGGTAAAGGACTGAAAGCTGACCGTAAGCTGCTTATTGTATTGGACGAAGCACATCATGCCGCAGCTAAATCGTACAGAACTATAATCAACAAGTTTAAAAAGTATATTCCTCGTATTGATATTCTGGGGCTTACAGCTACACCGTTCCGTACTTCCAGATACGAAGAGGGAAGCTTGAAAAAAATCTTTTCTACAGGAAGCGGCATAGTATATAGCATTGATATGAATGCCTTAATAAGTTTGGGTATTCTTTCCAACCCAAAACACATAGAGGTTCGTACTGACCTTGATATGACAAAGCTTTTTTCGGTTGACGAGATAAGGAAGATTGCCAAAACCGACCTCTCTTCTCTTAGTGAAAAAAGTATGGAAAAGCTAAATAAAAATGCAGACAGAAATCAATTGATTGTTGATACCTACTTGTCCAATAGAGATAAATTTGGCCGTACAATAGTATTTGCCGTTGACGTGCTTAATGCTGTAGCTTTAAATGCAATTTTTCAATCGGTAGGTGTGAAGTCCGATTTTGTTGTATCTTCTTTGGCTGTGGGTTTGAACCGTTCTGCTTCTACAGAGCGTAATCCACAGGTTTTAAGAGCTTTTAAAGAAGGCAAACTTGATGTTCTTATTAACGTTAACATTGTAACTGAAGGAACAGATATACCCAATATACAAACCGTTTTCCTTGCAAGACCAACCACATCTAAAATACTTATGACGCAGATGATAGGGCGCGGACTGAGAGGGGAAGGTGCGGGAGGAACAAAAGAAACCAATATAGTATATTTCATTGATGATTGGAAGGGCATGGTGGATTTTGTAAGCCCCAAGGAACTTTTGGAGGGCGAAGACAAAATATCTCTGAACAAATCAGACAGGAAGACAGTACTCAGGCATTATATTGAATTGTCTGAGGTTTATGAATATGCGGTTTCCGGATATGCCAAAGGCAAATATTCCAGTGCAAGCTATAATAATATCATCCCATATGGCATTATCAAATGTGACTACATAATGTCGGACGAAAATGGTGAGGAAAACACCATTTCTAAGGAGATAGTGGTTTATGACGAAGCAGCTGATATTTTCAAAGATATATTGAAAGATGTCCCCAACATCATAGACACTGATTCTGTTGTGTATTCTGAACAGAATGTGGAAAAATTAAGTTCGGAGTTGTTTTTTAAGTATTGCGAAAAGGGTAACGGCTCTTATATAGGTGTATCGAGCAATGCGATTTCTGATATAATCCGTGCGTTCATTTCGATGGGAGAAATTCCAAGTATTCAGCTCTTTGAAGACCGTATATCTTTGTTTGATATAGTGAAAGAAAATTATATAGAGGGAATGAACGAAAAGAATTTTGAGCTGGTAATAGAAAACGTCTGGTTATCTAATCCCAAGGTTCGCTCCTGGTATAACAAGGATTACTATATAGGTATGATGCACGTTTATTATAATCGCATGAAAAAGAGCAGTCTGAATGCACCTGAGTTTATTCTTCCTCCGAAGGAAAGGATGGATATGGGTACGCTCAAAAAATATTATCCAGCGTATTATGAAGAGCTGCGAAATTATCTTAAGCAAAACACTCCTCGTGACGAAGAGGGATATTATTATTCAGCTATACAAGAAGGCGATGAGGCTCCGTATCGTTCAAAATATTGGCACGCCTTTGAAATGGACCATATCATACCTATATCTAAGGGCGGCTTGACTGTAAAAGATAATCTGCAAATGATCTTGCGAAAGCAAAACATTGCCAAGTCAAACAAAACATAAGAAAAACTCGAGACGATAAGTATTTTGTGGTTGAGAATTTATTATATTCTCATAATGTGTGATTCTTGTGGCTTTGCAGAACTACTGATGTTGATCATCAAGACAAATAACGCCAAAAGACAAACTGAGAAACTCCGAGAAAACGGAAGGTGCAACTAGTGCGGAGCCTTTCATTGTTGGCAAAGGTTGATAATTCTTTTACAGAAGCGTATTAAAACAACGCAAAAATAGCTTTTGGCGTTCCTCGCCCAAAGCTATTTTTCATGCCTTTTGCCAAGCCCCGACAATTCCTTGTTTTTGCGAAAACCGCGGGTGAGGTGTCAGCTCCACCATGCATTATCACGTAAAGTGATATATAACAGCAATACGCCTTATAGCAAGCTTATCCTTGCTATAAGGCGTATTGCTGTTTTCTTCGGGTTTGCGGTTTTATTCTACGCTTTTATCTTTTTTCTCCATCTTTTCGAGGGCTTCCTTTACGAAGAAGCTGCCACCGATAGCTGCGACCTTGTCAAAGGCAAGAAATTCATCTATGTTGCTTCTGTCCACTCCGCCGGTAGGAATGAATCTGACCTGGGGGAACGGAGCGGAAAGTGCCTTGAGGGCACTGAGCCCTCCGTATACGTTCGCAGGAAAGAATTTTACAGTAGTAATTCCCAGCTCAAGTGCCATCATGATCTCTGTGGGCGTTACACAGCCGGGATAGTAAGGAATGCCTCTTTGCTTACATATTTTCGCTACTTCTACGGAAAGTCCGGGAGAAACGATAAACGCCGCACCCGCTGCCAAGGCAGCCTCGCACTGCTCTGCATTTATGACTGTACCTGCTCCGATATCCATATCGGGGTATTTTTTCACTGCATAGCTGATCGCATCAGCCGCACAGGCAGTACGAAAAGTGATCTCTGCGGTGTTGATATTATTGCTTTTCAGAGCGGTAAGGATCTTATCCGTCTCGCTCAGCTCTTTGATTACTACGACAGGAATAAACTTTTCCATTTTTTTCACCTTTTATATAAGTTTTTACCGGTTTTTTTATACGCCGCAATAAGCAGCAAAGCCGCCGTCAATTGGAAGCACTACGCCCGTAATAGCGGAAGCCGCACGGTCGTCACAGAGGAAGAGCGTAGCACCGAGAAGCTCTGAAGCGTCAAGATATCTGCCCATGGGCGTTCCGTTGAGAATCTTTGCACTTCTTGCGGTAGGTGTGCCGTCTTCGTTGAAAAGGAGCTTGTGGTTTTGTGCGGAAACCAAAAATCCGGGAGCTATGGCGTTAGCACGGATGCCGGTCCCTGCAAAGTGAGTGGCAAGCCACTGAGTAAAGTTGGATATACCTGCCTTTGCAGCAGAATATGCGGGGATCTTTGTAAGAGGAGTGTAAGAGTTCATCGAGGAAACGTTGAGAATGCATCCTGATTTCTTTTTCACCATGTCCTTGGCAAACACCTGTGTGGGGAGCAAAGTGCCCTGGAAGTTCAGCTTGAATACAAAATCCACACCGTCAGGCTGAAGATCAAAGAAGGACTTTCCGCCTTCCTTTGCTTCGTGCTGATATTCGTTGTCCGTTGTTGCTCTGGGGTTGTTTCCTCCTGCTCCGTTTACCAGAATATCGCACTCACCCAGATCTCGGATCACCGCCAGGTGTACCTCTTCGAGCACTTCGGGATCGAGCACGTTTGCTTTGTATCCTTCACAAATAAATCCCTCTGCTTTCAGCTCGTCCGCAAGTGCCTTTACCGCATCCTCGTTCAAGTCAAGTGCGGCTACCTTTGCCCCTGACTGTGCAAAAGCTCTCGCCATAGCACCGCAGATGAGTCCGCCGGCACCGGTTATCACAACGACCTTGCCGCTGTAGTCTATGTTTATCGGAAGTTGTATCATTGACATGTCTCCTAGTTTATCGTATTTCATTTATCGTATTTTTCGAGGCTGTCCCAGACGCCGAGCATGTACATGATGCCGAGTGCTCGGTCGTAAAGACCGTAGCCGGGACGCACGTTTCCCGGTCCTTCGTCCCACAGGTGTCTGCCGTGGTCGGGGCGGATATATCCTTCAAAACCGCAATCGTGGTACGCCTTGAGTATATCAAGAATGCCCGTATCTCCGTCGCAGTCTCTGTGGCTTGCTTCGGAGAAATCGCCGTTGTCAAAGTGCTTTACGTTTCTTATGTGAGCAAAGGCGATCCTGTCACAATGCTTGCGGACGATGTCTGCAACGTTGTTCTTAGGATCTGCACCAAGACTTCCCGAGCAAAGCGTGAGGCAGTTGTATTCATCGTCTACCATCCTGAGAAAGCGGTCTATGTTCGCCTCGTTTACAAGCAGCCGAGGCAGACCGAAAATGTCCCAGGGCGGATCGTCCATGTGGATCGCCATTTTTACGTCGCATTCACGGCAGGTGGGCATGATCGCCTCGAGAAAGTATTTGAGGTTCTCCCACAGCTTTTCGTGATCGACTCCCTCGTAAGCACGGAACAGCTCGTCGAGTTTTGCCATTCTCTCGGGTTCCCAGCCGGGGAAGGACATATTATATTTCTCTGTGAAATCAAGAATGTACTTGGCCATCGCGTTGTAGTCGTCCTGAATCATGTTCTTTTCATAGAAAAGGGCTGTTGATCCGTCCCCTACGGGATGAAACAGATTACTGCGAGTCCAGTCAAAAATAGGCATAAAGTTATAACAGATCACCTTTACTCCGAATTTTGCAAGATTGCGGATGGTGGTCTTGTAATTTTCAATATATGCGTCGCGGGTAGGCAGGCCGATCTTGATATCGTCGTGTACGTTTACCGACTCTACCACATCCATATTAAAGCCGTACCCGTCAAGCTGCCGCTTGACCTCGGCGATCTCATCTTCTTCCCAGATCTCTCCGGGCATCTTGTGGTGAAGTGCCCAAACGATACCGTCAACGCCGGGGATCTGTTTGATATCCGACAGCTTTATACGGTCGTTTCCTTCACCGTACCATCGAAACGTCATTTTCATTGGCATAAGCTACCTCCGGGATCTTTATAATCCGAAATATTGTTTTGCATTGTTATGGCATATTCCCTCGACGAGCTCTGCGAGAACCGCAACATCATCGGGATATTCGCCGTTTTCTACCCATTCGCCGATGAGCCCGCAGAGAATGCGGCGGAAGTATTCGTGTCTTGTGTAGCTGAGAAAACTTCTTGAGTCGGTCAGCATCCCCACAAAATTGCCGAGCAGAGACAGATTTGCGAGGCTCACAAGCTGATCTCGCATGCCTTGCTTATGGTCATTGAACCACCACGCACTTCCGTGCTGTAGCTTGCCTGCGGTCTCAGTCCCTTGGAATGCACCTATGAGTGAATCTATAAAGGCGTTGTCGGATGCGTCAAGGCTGTAGATGATAGTACGCGGCAGGCTGTTCTCGCTGCAGAGGCGGTCGAGAAGCATTGCAAGCTTTCGGCAGCCGTCGTTAGGTCCTATGCAGTCAAAGCCCGTGTCGGGACCGATCTTTTGAAACATAGTTGAGTTTGGGTTTCTGAGGCAGTTGTAATGAAGCTGCATTACAAATCCGACTCGTACATATTCCTTTGCACAGTGCACGAGAAGAGCAGTTTTGAAGCTCTCGGCTTCGGCGGGCGATATGCTCTCTCCCGCAAGTCCTCTTTTCATCACTGCATCAAGCTCGCCGTCGGATGCCTCTCTGTAAACCATGAAATCGAGTCCGTGGTCGCTTGCCTTGCAGCCGCAGGACGCAAAATACTCTATTCTATCCGTGAGTGCCTTTTTCAGAGAGCCAAACGAATCAATGGCGTATCCGCATACGCCCGAGAGGGTGCTTATATATTCGCACCATCCCGTCTTGTCGATGTTCAGTGCCTTGTCGGGACGAAAGGATGGAGCAACGACGGTGTCAAAGGTGTTGTCTTCAGAGAGCAGCTTGTGGTATTCAAGCGAATCGACGGGATCGTCCGTTGTGCCGATAAAGGCAACATTGCTTTGTTTAATGATGCCTCGGACGCTCATGCTGTCATCTTTGAGCTTTTCTTTACAAAGCTCCCAAACCTCTCTTGCCGTATCGGCACACAGAACGCCCTCGTATCCGAAATAATTCTTCAGCTCAAGGTGGCACCAGTGGTACATTGGGTTTCCGATAGCCTTCGGCATAAGAGATGCAAAGTGCACAAACTTCTCGTATGGGTCTGCGTCTGCTGTGATATAATATTCGTCCACGCCGTTTGATCGCATCAGACGCCACTTGTAGTGATCGCCGGAGAGCCAGAGCTCGGTGATGTTTTCAAAGCGTTTGTCCTCGTATATTTCCTTTGGGCTTACGTGACAGTGGTAGTCGATGATCGGCATTCCTGCCGCGTGTTCAAAATACAGCTTTCTTGCCGTTTCGGTAGTCAAAAGAAAGCTTTCGTCTAAAAACCGTGCCATGCTGATTCTCCTTTGTTATCCTTTGCCGGTCATCGGCGGATCGCCTCTCGGTATCCCTTTGACGTTTTTTATCTGCCGCTTGAAGATCTATGAAGATATTGTGCGTCCGTTGTGCAGCAGTGTACATGATCCATCATTCCCGATTGTTTGGGCATGAAGGAGCCTGAGCCGTCAGCGACCTTATATTTCGGTGTGCAACGATCGGTTGCTGCTATATTTTCATGTGCCTTGTATGGATATTAGTATGCAGTTATTAGTATAAAGTATATAAATCTGCAATTCAATTGTTAATTTGTGCAAATTATATTGCGTTTTCACGCGTGAACGGATATTGTAATATTAAAAATCTTAATTATGAATTATACGGTTATATAGCATAATGGAAAAACAAGTCAATAAAAAACAGAGATTTTGCCCTGAAAGGCAAAATCTCTGAAAAGAATTTGAAGCTTTGATAGAAAAAATGTTATGCATGGTGAGAAATGCAGATCGTGTACTTGTGCTTGCTGTCAAGTGCTCTCGGCAGGTCTCTTTACTCTGTGCTCCGTCTTTTTCATTTTGTACAGCTCCTCGGTGGCGAGGCGTGCTTTGGTGACCGAAACATTTTCTTTTGGAAAGCAGAAATAGGAGAATTCGTTGTTTCCTATACCTATCACGTCTCCGATCTCATACCAGTAATAGTCGGAATACAGGGTGTGAGAAAAAACAGCCGACTGTCTGTAGTCGAGTTTTCCATCTGCTCCTGTCAGATGAAAGCCGTCGAGATCGTGCGTCAGATGCCCTCGGCCGATATTACAAACGCCGTCGAGGTTGACCTGTATCGAGATATCCACGTCGGTGTCAAGAAGATACGTACCTTCCTCAAGCTCACGGCGAACGCACTCTCTCTGCCACGAGTACCAATCGGGTATATGAGCAAACTCAGTTTCAGAGTCTATAGCGGAAAGCTGCCCGTACTCGTCCATTTCCCAATGTTTGCCGCAAGCGTGGCAGGTAAGCTGTGTGCCTGTACCTTCCATTTGGTTTTCTTCATTGCACGCAGGGCATTTATACAGAATTCTGTGCAGACCGTCTGCACGGAAAGGAACGTCGATAGATATTTTGTTATCTCTCTGCCATGCGAAATTGTCGAATGCAAACGATTCGTCAAGCAATGCGTCAAGCTCCCCGACGGATTTTTCCTTGATCTCCTCCGGGGTGGCGATGCACTTGACGTGGGCGGAGACCTTGACGTCTCTTATCTGAAGCATATTGTAAAGCGGGTCGCGGTGAAATGCTCCCTGAGTGATTACCGTCACAACGGGAACCTCCAGTCTCTTCATCAAAATGCCCAGCCCTCTCGGGAGGGTAGTTGCCCGTCCGTCGAAGGAATAACCCGCCTCAGGATACATAAGCACGCTCGTTTTGTTTTCCTTGAGCATATATTTGATATCACGGATAAGAGAAATATCCGAAACGTATTTGTGTGTCGGAGTGCATCCGAGAAAGTGCATAAGCTTGCCGAGAATCCCCGACATAGCGTCAACCGACGTAACGATCCCCATTCTTCTCGGATAAAAAATACCGAAGGCAAGCTTCATATCGGTAAAGCTCGAATGATTCATCAGAATAAGACACGGCCGGTCTCCGACAAGTTCCATCCTCTCTGTGGTGTACGAAAACTTTATCTTTGAGAGTGTAGGTGCGGATACAAGGCGGACCACGGTGGCAAGAAAGCGGCTGGGCTTTCGAGGCTTTTTGTGCTTTAATCGAGGCAGTGCCAATACTTGTTCATAAGACAGATCACGCGTTTTGATTTTCATAATTGACCTCTTTTTCTGAAAATGTTGAACTTTGTTTGTTACAGCCGAGGATAGCCGGTATTAGTTCGGGTTCTGTCAGGCTATAGTTTGTTTTTCGGTCTGTGTATGAGCCAAAGCGTGATATCGGCTTTGGCTAAGTATCTGTTGCTTTTGCTCAAACACCGTTTTTATTGTACATAATTCGACTGTGCTTGTCAATACTGCTCACCCCCGCGTCTTATACTGCGTATGAGATTTGCACCTGTGATGCATCGACACAAAAAACGGCAGGTTTTAGCGTGATACTCCGTTAAGAATATCACACTTGACCTGCCGCTTTTTTCTATAGGTGATTGCGTTTTATCCTCCATGTCGCGTCACTCAGGTAAGAATCGGTTCGTTTAGGTGTGAGTACGGCTGACAGGTAAAGGGCTCTCATGCTATGTTTGATTTACGCGGTCATACCGCCGTCAACGACTATAGAAGTGCCGCAAATATAAGAAGCCTCGTCACTTGCCAAAAATGCGGCAACAGTACCGATCTCCTTAGGTTCTCCGCCGCGTCCCATCGGGATTTTCGAGATGGTCGATTCGGTAAATTCACCATCGCGGGGCATCATTTCTGAGAAGATGGTGCCGGGGAGAATTGCGTTTGTGCGGATGCCCATAGGAGCAAGCTCGATTCCGCAGGTTCTTGTCAGAGAAATAGTTGCCGCCTTGGATGCACCGTAGGATGCAAGATAAGGAGCACCCGACAGACCTCCGATAGAGGCGATGTTTATGATAGATCCGCCCTGTGTCATGAGCTTGGCAGCAGCCTGGGAAGCTACAAAATAGCTTCTGAGGTTAAGGTTGATCACAGAGTCCCACTCGTTTGTAACATCCATATTGACAAAGGGGACCATCTTCATTATTCCGGCATTGTTGACGAGGATGTCCAGCTTTCCGTATTTTTCGATAGTGCGGTCCATGAGATTTTTAATGTCCTCATCCTTGCTCATATCTGCACGAACGAAATAAACATCAAATCCTCTGTCCTTCCATGCCTTTTCCATTTCGGCACCCTTTTCTGCACGTCTTCCGCAGAAAACGACCTTTGCACCTTCCTGGCAAAAGACCTCGACAATACCTTCGCCGATGCCTGCGGTAGCTCCTGTAACTATGGCTACTTTCTCATTAAGTTTTCCCATAAAAGACTCCTTGTTAAATAAAGTACTTTGGTGACAGTATACATCCATCAAGTATTTGTAACACAAACAAAGTTCGTTTGTCAATAATAAGTTGCAAAAACCACGTTGCTGTGTCCGTTATGGTAATTCAGGGTTTATTTTTCGGGATGATCCTCGTCTCGTATACCGAAGTTACGAGCAGATCACCGCTTGACAGCAGAGTAGCTGAACTGTCGACACTTACCTTGCCTGTGACAAGAATAGTGCCGTCGTCACGAAGTGCCAATGCCGCCGATGCCAGATCTTTGTAGGTATTTTCAGCCTCCCCTACGCCGTCAGCATAAACGAGCGTGGGAGCAGGCTCTGTGTTGATCTTCTGAGCAAAGTAGCTTAGACCGTCTGCTGTAATTGCTTCGTATTCGTCGGGGACTGTGACCGTGGGAGTCGTGCTGTAGGAACTTGCACTGACTGTGCCGAGGTTGGACAGATCGGTGTACGCCCCTTCTGTGGCACCTGTCGCAACAAAGTATACGACGTCCTCTGCCGCAAATACGCAAAGTGCAAAAACGGTACATAGAACCGCACACAGTGCCGCCAAAATAAATAACGATAGCTTTTTGTTTATTTCATTGCCTCCTGAAAAAATTTAATAACAGATCTCGGTATGGGTTTTCAATTTATGCGTTAAAGTGTAATGCAGCTATTGAAAAAAATACATCAGAGGATATTAGATGTCCAATATTACCTTGCCGTCCTCTCCGTAGACGACAGCTTCTTTTTCGGCTGAGTATGAGTCGAGGTACTCTGTGAATTCTTGCTTGGATTTGAATTGCAAATTTGCGTTTTCTGTGATGAAGCGTGCCTGCTTTGCGTCATCTTCAAGCAACCGCCTGATTATCATGACCTGTGCCTTTGCACTGTCCATGCATGCACTGTCGAAGTCGGCTATGCGGTAGCTCGGACCGTGAGCTGCACCGGCACCGCCGCTTCCGAAAGCGTGCACGGCAGGCATGACAAGCGAAATGTCTCCCATGTCGGTACATCCGGTGTCCCATGGCTCGGTCAAGTACTTTGCATTGCCTTCGCCTACTACATCTTCCATTCCCTCGATCATGACGCGTATGAGATTTTCATCGTAATTTCCGGGCATGTAACCCGGCATGTCGGTTATATGTACCTTAGCTCCGATCGCTGCGGCAGAAGCGGCGATGGCACGGCTGATCTTTTGGTTGACGGCGTTGATGGACTTTACGTTGTTGGCACGTATCTGAGTGTCCAATACCGCGACTCCGGGAACTGCATTGACTGCGGTGCCGGCTTCTGTAAGAATGGAATTCACACGTACAAAATCATAGTTATTGAAGGTGTCGCGGAGGACATTTATTGAAGAAAGTGCGAGATTTGCCGCTTGAAGGGCGTTTATACCGTGTCGGGGAGCTGATGCGTGAGCGTTCTTGCCGACAAAACGTGCGACCTTTCTTATGCCGCCGTTACAGCCGGGCTTTATTGAAAATTTGTGTGAGCCGCCTCCGGTATGGATCATGAAAGCAAGATCGCAACCGTCAAGGTACCCTCTTCTGAAAAACTCACGCTTGCCTCCGAGATATCTGATCACGCCTTTGTCCATCATCTCTTTTAACAAGCTGTTTTTTATTCCTGAGCCTTCCTCTGCCGGGACTACACACAGACGAATACTGCCGCAAAGTCCCTTTAGCACTTCGGGATCTTTGAGTGCCGCCGCCACTCCGTAGAGAGCCGCACATTGTGCGTGGTGGCCGCAGGCGTGAGCTGCACCTGTCTTTGGATTTGCATGCGGATGATCGGGGATGGGCAGTCCGTCAAGCTCACTGAATATCAGCACTCTCGGTCCCGGCATTGATGTGTTTATATCTGTATAAAAGCCGGGAATATCGCCTGCTTTTGTGAGAGTGTAACCGAGCTTTTCGTATGCTTTTGAAAGATACTCGGAAGCTTCCCATTCCTCATAGCCGCATGCGGCATGATCCTCCATGAAGTTGAGGATATCCTGCATTTCGCTTCTGTGCGACTCTATCAGTTCAAAGATCTTTTCTTTTGTCATTTTGTCTGCCTCTGCTTTCTTGAATCTACAGGAAAATGCACAAAAACAGCACTGTGCAACGTCATCCTCCGGACGGAGAGTGATATTGCAGATGCGGTCGCTCGCTGTCGGCGTGTGTACACTGCTTTTCTGAGTTCATTTTCGGCGATTTGTGCTATGGTATATTCATATTATACATTTTGCGGCAATCAAACACAATACTTTTTGTCATTGATCTACAATTTTCGGTATAAGTATTCTTTGAAATTACTAAATGCCAGACGTTTTGTTTGTTTTTGAGACTCGCACATTTGTACTTCCGATGATCTTTGTATGCATATTATGCGTAATGTTATTTATAACGGTTGACTTTTGTAAAATAAACTGATAAAATAATAAAATGTAGTAAAATGCGGTAAATAGCATTATTATATACATAACGTATTACATATAACAGGAGCAACATCATGACTATAGTTCATCTGCTGGAAAAAAATGCCCGTGAATATGCACAGGATACGGCTCTCGTGGAGATAAATCCCGAGCAACCCGAGACCCGACGTCTTACCTGGCATGAATACGAGCTTGTAGAGCCTACACACCGTACCCGTCACTACAGACGCGAGATCACGTGGGAGGTCTTTAACGAAAAGGCGAACCGCCTGGCTAATATGCTTGACGCACACGGTATAGGAAAGGGAAAAAAAGTTGCGATACTGCTAATGAACTGTATCGACTGGCTTCCGATCTATTTCGGAATATTAAAGACCGGAGCTCTTGCTGTTCCTTTGAACTTCCGTTATTCTTCTGACGAGATAGATTATTGTCTTGGGCTGGCTGAGGCGGACGTTCTGATATTCGGTAACGAATTTGTCGGGCGAGTGGAGGCTGTCGCCGACAAACTTGCAAAGAAGAGCACACTGATCTATTTCGGTGCTTCATGCCCTGCGTTTGCCGAGGACTATAATGACCTTGTCTCCGAGTGTTCGGGCAACTATCCCGAGTGTACACTTGAGGAGAATGATGACGCGGCAATATATTTCTCTTCTGGAACGACAGGCTTTCCGAAGGCAATATTGCACAAACACCGGAGCCTGATCCACTCATGCAGAGTAGAGGCGGCTCACCACGGACAGACAAAGGACGATTGCTTCCTTTGTATTCCTCCTCTCTACCACACGGGAGCGAAGATGCACTGGTTCGGGTCTCTTATCACAGGCTCGAAGGCTGTCATTTTAAAAGGAACTCAGGCAAAGAGCATTCTCGAGGCGGCAAGCGGAGAAAAATGCTCGATAGTAT
>JAZNOK010000032.1:0-8242 GCA_045580775.1 Eubacteriales bacterium | reverse complement strand
GGCTTTAGCCGACTGAAGGATCTAAGCGGGAGATCAAAGAAACATGACTTCATCTCCCGCTTGGATAAGCGAGACTCCAAATCTCCGATTTGGCAAGTCGAACTTATGCATGCGAGCGATAACGAGTCGCCCTTTTCGCTGCACTGCGTTTCGCTCTGAAATGACAGCGGGGCGGAATGATGGAGGAAAAATTGCTTTTATTAACTTTTATTAAAAAGAGATAAAGAGTTGAGCCGGGCATTTGGTCACGGATTACTTTTTTTCCCTTTAATATACACTGCAGAAATATTATAATTACTGTCACAAACTACAAAATCTGCATATTTACCTTTTTCTATAGAACCTACCTCTGCTCCGGCTCCGATAGCAAATGCGGGATTATATGTTGCGGCACGGATTGCAGCTTCTTCGGAAATACCAAAGGAGATGGCATTTTTCAGACAATCCAGGAGATCTACGGCGGAGCAAGCAACGGTACCGTCCTTTAGTCTTGCAACACCGTTTTTGAGACATGCTTCCTGTCCGCCGAGCAAAAATCTGCTGCCGTCTGTCATTGCTGCACATCTGCCGGAATCAGAGACAAGTATCATCCGATCCTTGAAAATTGAAAAAGCTAAACGAACTGCGGCAGGATGTACATGATATCCGTCGCAGATAATCTCTGCAAAAACATTCTCGTTTTCTGCGGCGGCAGGAATAACGCCAGGGGCACGGTGGTTGATCGCACTCATCGCATTGAACGTATGCGTAAGATGCGTTGCCCCAATGTCAAAAGCCGACTTTGCACAAGCATAATCAGCATCTGTGTGAGCAATACCGACCGTGCAAAAGTCTTTTGCCTTTGAAATAAAATCAAAAGCACCGTCCAGTTCAGGAGCGATATCTACAATTTTTACAAGGCCGCCGCTGATATCGTACAGCTTTTTAAATTCATCGAAGTCAGGCTCTTTCAGATATTCGGGATTTTGTGCACCGCATTTGACTTTCGAGAGGTATGGACCTTCCATGTGTATACCGCGAAGAACGGAAAGATTCTCTCCGTCTTCTTCCGAAACTCTTTTTGCATTTTCAAATGCTTTACAGAGTGAATCATACGGAAGTGTCATAGATGCAGGTGCAAAAGATGTAACTCCGCATTTTGCGAGATGTTTTGCCATTGTTACTAATCCTGCATAGTCACCGTCGGAGAAATCCGCCCCCGAATTTCCGTGCGTGTGTATATCGACAAGCCCGGGAATAACGGTTTCCCCGCAAAGGTCGATAGCATCATCAAAAACAGCATTCGGCATGATCTCGCCGAATTTGTCTCCGTTTACTTCAAAGCAGCCGTGACGGAACTTGAACTCCGAGCAGTATATTCGTGCATTCTTATATATCATACGTATTCCTCGTTTGAATTGTGGTATATACATTATACATTAAGAAAAAAAGCAAAACAATCCTTTGCTAGCGAAAAACCTCGGCTTTTGACTCTACTATTAGTGTAGCCGCCGAGCATAGTCTACTATGAGTTTCTTGCTTTTTTTCGGTTTTTGTTGTAGAATGATAATAAAAACTGAAAGGTCTGTGGATATGATGGAAAGCATTGTTGAAAATCTCGGCAAGAATATTAGAAAACATCGCATGAAACTGGGGATGTTACAGTCCGAACTTGCAGTTTTGATTGATTATTCGGAACAGGCAATCAGTAAATGGGAGCGAGGGAAAGGTGCTCCGCCTGTTGAAGTATTGCCATTGCTTTGCAAACATCTGAAAACAAATATTGACAGCCTTTTTTCGGAGTGCAAAGAGGGACAGCGGTATTATTTGGGAATAGACGGCGGCGGTACAAAGACCGATTTTGCCCTTGCCGATAGCGAAGGAAATATGATCAGCAGAGTTGTTTTGGGAGCTTGCAACCCAAACGATGTGGGAATATCTGAGGCACAGGATGTATTGCTTCGAGGTATCACAGAGGTTTGCCACCGGTATCAAAAAAACTCAATATCCGTTTTTTTGGGTTTTGCCGGCGGAGCCTCTGACAAGCACGCACAAAAGATGCTCGATTATCTTTGCGGTTTTGGCTTTGCTGAGGCGGGCATCGGAGAGGATACGCAAAATTCCGTGGCGGCAGGGCTGGGAGATGAAAACGGCGTTGCTGTTATTATAGGTACAGGCTCAGTCGTATATGCAAAGTACAATGAACAGTTTTATCGCTATGGCGGCTATGGATATTTGCTCGGGGATGAGGGTAGCGGATATGCGATCGGACGTGACACGGTACATGCTGCACTTATGTCAGAGGATGGAAGCGGTACGGACACTCTGCTGCACAAATATGTGCTTGAGGCTTGCGGGACGGAAACCGTGTTTGAAAAGATCGATGATCTTTACCGCACGGGAAAGCGGGCAATAGCGAAATTCTCTCCGCTTGCATTCAGAGCTATGGCACAAGGAGATGAGACGGCACGAGATATACTTGAGAGAAACTTCGGTCAGCTGGCACACCTCATCGGATGTGCGTCGCAAAGAATAAAGACCAAGTGCGTAAAAGTTGTGCTTTGCGGCGGAATGACGGCTGACAGCGACGTGATAATACCAATACTGACAAGGGCGTTGCCTGACGGAGAAAAAACAATTTTGTTTGATGTCTGCTCAAAGCCCATGGTATGGGGTGCACTTCGCCTCTCGGGGATGCCTGATGTTGATTTTGAAAAAGTAAGGGAACAGTGGAATTGATCTTCGCCCGATCGAGCCGTGCGGTAATTCGGATCATAAAACACAAATGAGAAAATATACGGAGGTACTCATGAACAAAAAAAGATTTGGAGTTATGCTCGACATGTCGAGAAATGCCGTTATGAAACCGAGCGAGGTAAAGAATTTTGCCAAAATACTGAAATCCTTCGGATACAATATGCTTCAGCTGTATACCGAGGATACTTATGAAGTTGACGGTGAGCCGTATTTTGGTTATATGCGGGGCAGATATACAAAGCAAGAACTCTCTGATATTGTGAATTATTGCGAGTCGATAGGTATCGAGCTTATCCCATGTATACAGACGCTTGCACATCTGAATCAGATCTTCCGCAACGGTGACTATGCAAAGATCAGGGACACCGCAGACATTCTGCTCGTCGGAGATGAGGCTACATACGATCTTATCGAAAACATGTTTAAAACGATAAAGCAGGTGTTCAGATCCGAGTACATTCATATCGGTATGGATGAAGCACACATGCTCGGTCTTGGCAAGTACCTTGACAGAAACGGATACCGTAACCGCTTTGATATTCTCAGCGAGCATTTGAAAAGAGTCATTGAAATCGCAAAGAAATACGGTCTGACTCCTATTATGTGGTCGGATATGTTCTTCCGCCTTGCAAATCACGGAGCATACCATTCAAGCGAAGACGTTATAACCGATGAGATCCTTTCAAAATTTCCTGACGGAGTTGAGCTTGTTTATTGGGACTACGTCCACGAGGAGCAGGAGATCTACGACAGCATGATAGCCCAGCATAAGAAGTTTGGCGGGCCGGTTTGGTTTGCAGGAGGGGCGTGGAGCTGGACGGGATTTGCTCCGCTCAACAAGTGGTCGCTTGATACGATGATACCCGCTATGAAATCCTGTGCGGAAAATGATATCGACAATATTTTCATCACTATGTGGGGCGACAACGGTAAGGAATGCTCTTACTGGTCTGTTCTCCCTGTTCTGTTTAAACTCCGCAAGATCTATGAGGGAATTACCGACGAAGCTGAAATTAAAAAGCTTTTCAAAGAGATAACAGGCGAGGATTATGACAGCATGATGACCCTCGATCTTCCGAACCGTGTAGCACCTGATGATCTTCGCCGTTCAAACGTGTCAAAGGTCATGCTTTACAATGACCCGCTTTGCGGCATATTCGATTCAGCCGTGAACCCGAACGCCCCCGCAGACTACAAGGCACACGCAAAGACTTTGTACGAAAATGCAAAGCAAAGCAGCAAGTATGCCTATATTTTTGAAAGTGAGGCGGCACTGTGCGAGCTTCTATCTGTCAAATATGACCTTGGAATGAGGGCGAGGGAAGCTTACAAAAACGGCGACAAAGATGCACTCGGTGCTATAGTTGAGGATCTTGACCGTGCGGGAAAACTGCTGGAGGTATTTTACCGAAAATTCAAAGCACTCTGGATGAAAGAGAACAAACCTTTCGGATTTGAGATACATGATATTCGACTTGGCGGACTGAAGCAAAGGCTAGTTACCGCAAAAGAAAAGATCACCGCATATCTTAACGGTGAAATTGATACGATTGAAGAATATGATGTTGAACTTCTTGATTATATCAGACCCAAAACAAGAGGCAAAATGCCGCAATACAACAACTATGCCGCAATTGCATCGGCAAGTGTGCTTTAAGAGACGGCATTGCCCCATCAAAAAAAGCAGGATCTGTAAAACGGAAGAGAAGTAAAAACAGAAAATACTATTTTGGAGGATAATTATGTCAAAAAGAATATTGTTTCAGGGAGATTCAATAACCGATTGTACAAGAAACCGCAATGATTTTTTTGGAATGGGTAACGGATATCCTAATCTTGTGAAGGCATCGTTAGGATTGGATGAACCCGGCGAGTATGAGTTTATAAACAGAGGCATCGGAGGCAACCGTATAGTGGACCTTTATGCCAGGATCAAGGCGGATTTTATCAATCTAAAGCCGGATTACGCAAGTATTTATATCGGAGTGAATGACACCTGGCATGAGATCAGCTATCAAAACGGTGTTGATACCGAAAAGTTTGAAAAGATCTACACCATGCTTATTGATGAAGTAAAGGCGGCGTGCCCGGATACAAAACTGATAATAATTGCCCCGTATGTTCTTGAGGGTACGGCAACATGCAATACCGAATCTATCCCCGACCGGCTAAAAAGGTTCAAAGATGACGTCGCAGAAAAAGCGGCAGTCGCAAAAAAGATAGCCGAGAAATACGGATTGCCGCTGATAGAGCTGCAACCGGCATTTGAACAAGCAACAAAGAAAGCCCCGGCAGAATATTGGACCGTGGACGGAGTGCATCCCACGCCGTGCGGGCATGAGATCATAAAAAGGCTCTGGCTCAAAACTTTCCAAGAGATCAAATAGATGGGCAGAATTACTGTTTTTTGCTTTGAGGATGTATGTTGCTTTTTATGTAAAAACAACATCACAAAAAAACAAGTTGCAAAATTCCGTCAAATAGCTTATAGTGTTATATAGCAGAAGGAATGGGTGCAGCTATGAAATTTTTACATGTGAGTAAAATGGCTTGCACTCGCTTTTGATCATTTTAATATAATACATAAAAATAATACATAAAACTACGAGGTGTGTAATGGAACAGCAAGTAAAGTACAAAAACGGCAAAACACCGATCGAAGCATTTGAGTATGGAAGCTTTACAGCTTCTGACGGTACGGTTCTGCCATACCGTTACTATCTGCCTGAAGATTACAAAACAGGTGAAAAAAAGTATCCGCTGTTTTTATATATGCACGGCAATGGCTCACGCGGCAATGACAACGCCGCTCAACTAAAGTCATATTCGATCAACACGGCAGTATATAACAGCAGCCATGATTGCATCATAGTAGCTCCGCAGTGCCCCGGAAAGCCTAAGTCGTGGACGATTTGCGACGTTGGAGCAAAAAATAACACCTATCCCGGAAGCGAAGCGTACGCGGCTTTCTTGGAGAGCGGAGAGCGTTACGGAAGCGAGTATTTTTGTGCGGCGGCAGAGCTGTTGTCTATGTTTATCGGGGATTACCGTGTGGATACCTCCCGCGTGTATGTGGGAGGAGGGTCGAACGGATCTGGTGCGACGTGGAATCTGCTGGCTCTTTATCCTGAGGTGTTCGCGGCGGCAGTGCCGGTATCAGGCTCGCGTGCGACCGAAGATTACGTTTTCTCGGTTGCACACCGTTATAGGGACAAGGCGATTTGGGCTTTTCACGGAGATGATGACAATGTCGTTCCCACGCAGGGCACCAGAGTAATGTGTGAAGCAGCGAAAAAGATCGGCACAAATATAAGATACACCGAGGTTGCAGGAGCAGACCACAGCAACATCTGGAGAATTGCGGCAGATACGGACGGTCTTGTTGATTGGTTGTTTTCACAAAGAAACGAGTCTTTTGAAAACACGATAATAAAGGCAAAAGGCAAGGCGTTGCCTGCTCCTTCCGAGCTTTCATGGAACGGAAATGCCGCCGCTTGGGATGCGGTGGAAGAAGCAGGAGCGTACAAGGTGACGCTGTTTGTCAACGGCATATCGGCAAAGACCTGCTTTGTAGCTGAAAACACGTATGTTCCGGATTTTGAAACCTTGGGAGCGGGTGAATATAGCTTCAAGGTCCGTGCATTTCCTCAGAACAACAACTTTAGCGTAGGCAAGGAAAGTACCGAGAGCGATGTTTTGAAGTATCGTGTGTGATAAATCAAAACAAAAAGATTATTAAAAAACAGAGAATATCGCCACTGCCATCTCTCACTCCGATCCTTCGGTCGGAAAAAGTCTCTCTCTGGAATGACAGCGGGGTTGGTTCTGTCGTGTAAGAGTAACAATTATTGCAAACTCCCTCTCCCGACTGTCATGGACGAGCGAAGCCGCAGGCGTAGCGAAGGATCCGAGTGGGAGCAGAGAGGAACGTTTTTGATAATCGGACTTTTTGCAAAACACCCACCCGCCCTGTCATCCTCGAGCGAAGCGAAGGATTTGAGGGCGAGATCAAAGAAACGTTTTTGACCCGTTTAGCGGGTATGTCATGGGAGAATAATGTAACATTTTCATCTTATCTATTGAAAAATCAGATATCCTATGATAGAATACATGAGGTGAAAAAACACATAGACAAAATATACATATTATTTTTTGATCACGAGGTATAAGGATATGGATATCAGAGAGCAGTCACTCCAAAAACACTATGAGTGGGAAGGAAAGATCGAGGTAGTATCACGTGTAAGCGTGCAGACCAGAGAGGATCTTTCTTTAGCTTATACGCCGGGCGTAGCAGAGCCGTGCATGGCTATACATAACGATTATCAGAAGTCCTTTGAGCTTACACGCCGCTCAAAGCTCGTTGCGGTTATAACCGACGGAACAGCGGTATTGGGACTCGGAGATATCGGACCGGAGGCAGGTATGCCCGTAATGGAGGGAAAGTGTGCACTCTTCAAGGAGTTTGCGGATGTTGACGCATTCCCTGTTTGTATCAGGTCCAAGGATGTCGATGAAATAGTCAGAACTATCTACCTTATATCCGGATCTTTTGGCGGTATCAATCTTGAGGATATATCAGCTCCCCGTTGCTTTGAGATAGAAAAGAGACTGAAAGAGATATGTGATATACCTGTGTTCCATGATGATCAGCATGGAACGGCGATCGTTGTTGCGGCGGCTCTTCTCAACGCACTCAGAGTAGTAAAGAAGAATATCGAGGATGTCAAGGTCGTTATCAACGGAGCAGGCAGTGCAGGTATCGCTATAGGAAAACACCTGCTCAACATGGGAGTCAAACACCTGACGATGGTTGACCGCTTCGGTATAATTTGCGAGGGCATGGAGGAGCTCAACGAGGCTCACCGCGATATCGCACGTTATACCAATCTCGAGCACAAGAGAGGCGGACTTGCCGATGCTATGGCGGGAGCGGATGTGTTCATAGGAGTGTCTGCCCCCGGAGTAGTAACAAAGGATATGGTGCGTTCGATGGCATCAGATGCTATAGTATTCCCGATGGCAAACCCCACCCCCGAGATCATGCCCGACCTTGCACTTGAGGCGGGAGCACGGGTTGTCGGTACAGGCAGAAGCGACTTTCCGAATCAGATCAACAACGTACTTGCTTTCCCCGGTATATTCAGAGGTGCACTCGACTGCAGAGCATCCTGCATCAACGAGGAGATGAAGGTCGCTACATCAAGGGCACTTGCGTCTCTTATCTCAGACGAGGAGCTCAGAGAGGACAATATTATCGTCAGTGCTCTGGACAAGAAGGTTGCATCGGTCGTAGCTGAAGCAGTAATAAAAGCGGCAAAGGAAACAGGCGTTGCCAGAATATGACCTTCGGCATTTTTAAAATTTTATAAAAAAATTCATCCTGCAAAAGAACGCACCTAGCGTCCTTTTGCAGGATGTTTTGTTATGGGAAAATTACGTTTTTTGTATAGCCGAGGAGAGCCGAACTAATACCGCCGTCACAAACGGCTTTTCGGCATAAATT
>JAZNOK010000031.1:0-7859 GCA_045580775.1 Eubacteriales bacterium | reverse complement strand
TGTCTTGTTGTACTGTCCTTTAGAGTACGACTCATAGGCATTCCCATCTTTTTTATTGCTTGTTTACTTTGCGAGCAGACGGTCTACCTTGCCTTTTACAAAGCTTGCGGCAGGACCTACGCCGAGAGCACATACGAGTGTGGTTGCTCCTACGGCTGACCCGAGCAAAAATCCAAGCACCACCGCACAAACATCCCAGACTATTCTGACTATTGTGAATTTTATTCCTGTTTTCTCAGAGATGATCTCAGGAGCGGCATCGTATGGAGCACATCCGAGATCAGACGCAAGATACAGAGATACTGCAAGAATAAATATCACGAGCATGACAGAGAGCAGCAGTACCCTCATACCGAAACTAATATCAAGGGTCTGCAGTCCGATGCTTTTCCATATATATCTAAACAGGTCAATAGAGTACCCGAATCCTACCATGTTAAACAGTGTTCCCAGTCCGATCTTGTCAGCACTGACGGTTATTACAAATACAAAAAGGATAGCCGATACGATCAGTCCCCATGTGCCCAGTGATATACCGGTTTTTAAGGAAAGACCGTTGTTCAAGCATGTGTATGGGTCTGTGCCGAAGTTCAGCTTTTCGATCAAAGACATACCGAATCCCATCGTAAGAATACCGAGTGAGGCAAGTGCTGTTCGAGTGCCCAGCTTGTTTTTCTCTGTTGTTGCTGAAATTATCGTTTTCAGTCTCTTTTTCATCATTATACCTCGCAATTACAAGCACCCAAAGCCGACCTGCGGCTTTGGGTGCACTTTTATAAATACATAGGGAAAAGTGTTTTCATCCATCTGTACCAATCTCATAAGAACCGGACGGGATAGTTTTGAGGATGAAGACGGGTCCAAACCCGCTCAGTCATAGTATTTTGCTCTTTTTTTCTTTGTGTAAGCATTCAGTGCGATAACAGCTATCAGTCCTATTACAATAATGCCGCTGGCAATATACACTCCCATACCGGAGCTGGCATCTATCTTGAGTTCTTCCCACAGATAATTCATCAGCGACAGCATCTCGGGCGGCATGTTCTCAAAGTATTGAGCCTTGACTTCATCTGTTCCGTATAGGATCTGCATTGCGTCTTCATGCATTTCGCACATGGTCTCAATGTAGCCTTGGTCGGTGTACACGGCAGAGCAGGGGGATGCGTAGCAGATGTATTCCGCATTTGCTATAGCTACCTCAGGCTCCAGCATAAAGTTGATAAACAGCTCGGCGGCTGTTTTGTTCCTGGCTCCTTTTGGGATGCACATAGCATCCACGAAAACATTCGTTCCTTCTTTCGGATAGACAAATGCAAGCGAGTCATTTTCGCAGTACATGGTGAGAAAATCCCCCGCGTAGTAAGCTGCAATAGCCGCGTCTCCTGACTCCATTTTGTTAAATATCTCGTCCATTACGTAGCCCTTGATCAGAGGCTTTTGCTCTTTGAGCTTTTCGAGGGCATCATACCATTGCTCCTCATTTTGGTTGTTGACGCTTTGCCCCAGCAGATATTGAGCAACGCCGAAAGCATCACGCGGGTTGTTAGGCATAAGAATAGTACCTATATATTCCTCGTCCCACATTACACTCCAGCTATCCGGTGTTTGTGTCACAACTTCTGTGTTGTATATCAGTCCCACGTAACCTGCGGTGTAAGCTGCAGTATATTTGTTTTCAGGGTCATAGAAAAGACCCTTGTATTTTTCATCAATATATTTGTAGTTTGGGATGTTTGAGTAGTCCAGTTCCTCGAGCATTCCTTCGTCTGCCAGACGCTCTATCATATAGTCGGAGGGGATGATGACATCATAGTTTGTCGCACCGCTTTTGAGCTTGGCATACATGCTCTCGTTTGAGTCGTAGGTCTCGTAGTTTACGCTGATACCTGTCAAAGCCTCAAATTCTGCTATGACATCGTATGTGCCTTCGCTTCCGTCCGAGATGTATTCTCCCCAGTTGTATACTGTGATGGTGGTGCCTTTGTATGTGCTGTAGTCCATGTCGAACGCTCCCCGGACCTCGGCTGAGGAGGGAAGTGCGAAAATGGATACACACATAACCGCACAAAGAATAAAGCAACAGATCTTTTTCAACTTCTTTACTTGTTCTCCTTAGAAAAAAGAATGGGTGATAGATTATTTTCTGTTTTTCTTTTCGCTCTTTGCCGAGATGACATTCGAGAGAATGAGCAGTATCAGTATTGCCACGAATATGAGGGTAGATAGTGCGTACATATCCGGCTTTACTTTTTTCTTGGTCATTGAATAGATGAATATCGGCAGAGTCTCAAATCCGCTTGTGGTAAAATGGCTGATGATAAAGTCGTCAAGAGAAAGGGTAAATGACATAATAAAGCCGCTTAGCACTCCGGGTAATATTGCAGGCAGCTCCACCTTGAGAAAGGATTTGAGAGGGGTGCAACCGAGATCCATTGCAGCTTCCGGCAGATGGACATCCATCTGCGAAAATTTAGGCAGGACATTGAGTATAACGTAAGGAATATTGAATGTGATATGAGCTATAAGCAAAGTCCAAAAGCTGAGGTTGCTCGACAGCCCCATCATTCTACCGATGAACACGAACAAAAGCATCAGAGATATACCTGTCACTATGTCAGGATTCATCATCGGGATATTGGTGACAGACAAAACGGTGCTTTTTACTGCTCTTCGGCGAAACTTCACTATGCCTGTTGCTGCGGCGGTACCTATGACTGATGCAACAACAGCAGACAGAGTAGCCAAAATGAGGGTGTTTTTTAGAGCTCCGAGGGCGGCTGAGTTGGAAAACAGCTCTTTGTACCAGTACAGAGAAAAACCGGCAAAAACTCCGGTGCTGTTTGTGGAGTTAAATGAGAAGAGTATCAGCACAGCTATCGGGGCGTAGAGAAATACGAATACGAGTGCCGTATATACCTTTGACATTACTTTCATACTATCACCTCGTCCTCGTCATTGCCGAACTTGTTCATGACAGCCATGCATATCAGTATCAGCACCATCAGTACAAGCGACATAGCCGCACCGAGGTTGTAGTTGTAGGCGACCTGGAACTGTCTCTCTATAGTATCTCCTACAAGGTCGAAGTTTCCTCCGCCGAGCTTTTGAGAAATATAGAAAGTGGAGATGGATGGAACGAATACCATGGTAATACCGGAAATGATACCCGACACAGAAAGGGGAAAGACCACCTTCGTGATAACGTGCATGCTGTTGCAGCCCAAGTCTCTGGCCGCTTCAATGTGGGAGCGGTCTATCTTTGTCATGGCTGAATATATGGGCATTACCATATACGGCAGATAGTTATATACCATGCCGAGTATGACAGCTGCCGGGGTGTTGATCATTTTGATAGGTTCCAATCCCAAAAAACCGAGAGCGGAGTTTATGACTCCGGTGTCCTCGAGTATCGTCATCCAGGAGTATGTGCGGATGAGAAGATTCATCCACATGGGGAGCATGACGAGCATGATGAGCATTCCCTGAGTGTTTACCTTCATCTGAGAGATGAAGTATGCCAGAGGGTATGCAACAAGAAAACATATAAATGTCGCGATAATGGCAAAGCTGATCGAACGTATGAATACCTGAATATAGTTCGGATCTGCCATCTGAGCAAAATTAGAGAGGGTAAACTCACCGCTCTTGTCTGTGAAAGCATAGTAAACGACAAAAAGTAACGGTGCTATGATAAACAGCACAGCCCATACGATGTGGGGTGCTGCCGCAAGTTTTCTTAATGCGGTCGATCTTTTGTTCATCTTTTAATTAAACCTCTGAAAAATCAAAGTAAAGAAGAAAGAAGCGAAATAACTGCTATCTCTGCTCGTCTGAGCTCTCCTCTTCCTCTTCTGCCAGAGCAGGGTCGGAGAGTGTGTCCATCTCGTCTGAGAAGGTAGAATAGTCACCGAACATACCGGAGTATTCGGATTTTTTCATGATGTGGATCGCGTCAGGCTCAATGAACAGCCCGATGTTTTCTCCCTCTCCCACGTAGTCGGTGGTCTGTATCATCCATTTAAAGCCCCCGATATCTACGATGATCTCATAGTGGACTCCTTTGAATGTGACCGAGCTGACAGTTCCCTTGAGCATTCCGCGATCGGGAGTAACGACATCTACATCCTCCGGGCGGACTACGATATCGACCTGTTCGTTTTTGTCAAAGCCTGCATCCAGACAGTCAAACACGTGCCCATGGAATTTAGCCTTATAATCTTCCAGCATCACACCGTCAACGATGTTTGACTCTCCGATGAAGTCAGCCACAAATGCGTTAACAGGTTCGTTGTAAATATCCTGAGGTGTGCCTATTTGCTGTATCTTTCCGTCAGCCATAACAACGACGGTGTCGGACATCGAGAGGGCTTCCTCCTGGTCATGAGTAACGTAGATAAAGGTTATGCCTGTTTCCTTCTGGATGGATTTGAGCTCGTTTTGCATATCTTTTCTGAGCTTGAGATCAAGTGCTCCCAAGGGCTCATCGAGCAAAAGAACTTTCGGCTTGTTTATCAGAGCTCTCGCTATTGCGACTCGCTGCTGCTGACCTCCGGAAAGGAGCGTGACCTTCCTTTTTTGAAAGCCGTCGAGATGCACCATGTGGAGCATTTCACCTACGCGTGCCTTAATTTCGGCTTCAGGGAGCTTTTTCAGTCTCAGAGCAAAGGCGATATTTTCATAGACGTTGAGATGCGGGAAAAGTGCATACCTCTGAAACACCGTGTTTACCGGCCTTTTGTATGCGGGCAGGTCATTTACACGTTTTCCGCTAAAGAGCAGATCTCCCCGGTCCGCCTCTACAAAGCCGCCGATGATACGCAGTGTTGTGGTCTTTCCGCATCCTGAGGGACCGAGCAATGTAACAAACTCCTTGTCATGGATGACCATAGATATGTCATCGAGTACACGCTCGCCGTCATATTCTTTTATTATATTCTTCAGTTCAATAAGCTTGTCCATTACACAAAATCACCGTCTGAGGACGGTCATTCCTTTCGCAATAAGATAAAAAAACATTTTGCAAAGAGTGGAAAAAGCATTTTTCCGAGCCTACTCCATGTTACGCAGACTATTATATATAATGTAGATACAAAATGCAATATTTTTTCTAAAAAAACTTAAAATTTCTTGATAAACTACGATAAACCGAGAAATATCGAGGTTTGTGGCGAAATTCTTGCGAAATCCGCACGTAATCTTTGTTATTCTCTTTAATGCTCTGTTATTCTCCCGACAGTCTTGATATTGAGTTCATCACAAACAAAAAAGAGCAATAAAAGGAAAAGAACCCTGCTCCGTATATAAAAAACCTGAATGAAAAAAGAACAAAAAGCATAAAAGAACAAACCAGCCATATTATATAGCATACAGTCCCACCTCGTCTCCGCCCGAGGACAAAGCACAGAGCGATATTCAGTATTCCTCCGCCATCCGAGTAAGGGACGGGGGTGAGATTATATACAGCGAGTGCGGCATTGACCGAGAACAGCTCGAATGCCCACTCTGATTGAGTCATTTTCAGAATGCACAAACAGCCAAAGCACACACAAACATTGAACAGAGGTCCTGCCGCGTATATTAGGATACAAGACAGATCAGAGCCTGCCCCGAGCTCCGGATACAGCCCAACGCATGAGAAGGCAAGCGGCCGCACTTGCCTTCCGAGTGCATAAGCACATGCAATATGGCATATCTCGTGGATAAAGGCACACACAAGTGTGCTTACACAGATAAAGGGCGGTGTAGAGAGTACATACAGCATCAGCACAAAAATGTACGCGGCATAGCAGAGCGTCATGGCTGCTCTTGTTCTTTTGAAGGTCAATTATCTGCCTCCGATGTATCGGCATACAGCATCTTCAGGTATTTTGCAGGGTCGGCAGTCTCGCCGTTTTCATATACTTCAAAGTGCAGATGAGCCCCGGTCGCTCTGCCTGTGTCTCCTACGGTAGCTATCACCTGACCTTGTTTTACCTCGTCTCCTTCATTGCACAAAAGGCGGCTGGCGTGAGCATACAGGGTCTTGAGTCCGTCTCCGTGGTCAACACATACATAGTACCCGTAGCTTGCCGACAGAGCACACTTTTCCACCGTTCCGTCAAGATAGCACAGTATCTCTGTTCCGTGATCTGCCGCTATATCCACACCCGAGTGAAATTCATACTCGGATTCGTTTTCGTACTTCCCCCAAAAGGGATTTTTGCGAAAGGAATACCCCGAGCTTACCGTTCCGAACACAGGCAGTGTTCCTGAGATGCGGTAGTTTTCTGCGTTGTGTTTTTCTATGTATTCCTCGCGTGAGGACTCTTGCACGTAGTTAAAAACAGGAATGCTCTGGGGGAGTACACTTTGTGACGGATCTTCGTTTGGCTCTTCATCGTCACAAAGACCGAAGAATACAGCTACCGAGGAGTTTTCGGAGATGACAGATCTGAGCGACTCTGACAGGGCATTTATTCCGTCTGACTGAGACAGAGACCTCAGCGTATCGCCGGATGTCAGTAAAAGCAAAAAGCATACACACAGCCCCACACATAAAAAGATCCATTCGTTGTACAGCCGTTTTACCGAGCACGCGTCGGCTTTTGTCTGTTCGGTGTCGGCGGTATTGTTTTTCAGTGTATCGGAAAAACAGCCTGCAGCTGAGTGCTGTGGGCATTGCCTTCTGTTTCTCTGTTCGGTCGAGATATGTGCACTGCTCTGAGAATTTTGGATGCGGACTGCTTCTTTCATACTTACCTCGCAAGATGATTACTGTGTATAATTAGTATGCATGACATGTGTGAATAATACCGATTTCGTCCTTTTTACTTATAATGTTTTTTTATGCGACAGCAGCCCGTCCAATCAATTGGTAAATTATACCAATTTGTATTGATTATCTTTGTTAATTTTTTATTTGTGTTAACTATTGCAATAAATGGCAAAATATGGTAGGATATTTATGTCAAAAAAATCAACAAAACAAAAAAACAACGGAGATGGAAAAAATGGATTACAATGTAAAAATACTGATTTGTGATGAAAATGTCATGCATAGACATAACGTGTATGACAAACTCAGAGGAGTGGGTTTTGTAAATATTACGCAGGCGTCGAACGGAGAGGAGGCACTTGACAAGATCGACGCAGGGCACCCCGATATTGTAATATGCGACCTGTGGCTGTCAAAGCTCGACGGTATAGGTGTTCTCAGAGCATCGAAGAAGCTTACCTACATACCTGACAGAGCACCTTCGTTTATCATCCTTTCAATGGTCTCAAATCCTGCCCTGTTTGTAGAAGCAACAAACGCAGGAGCTGAGGTGTGCCTGATGAAGCCTTTTGATTTTGACAACCTTCTCGGACATATAGAGATGATAGACAAAAAGAGAAGAACAGAAAAAGATCCTTCCGACAATTCAGACGGAAAATTACCCATTGATATCGAGAGCCATGTAACGAAGATCATCCATCAGATAGGAGTACCTGCACATATCAAGGGATATCAGTATCTGAGGACGGCGATCTTAATGACCGTGCGTGACAGTGAGGTGATAAATTCTGTTACGAAGGTCCTCTATCCTTCTGTAGCTAAAAAGTATCAGACTACTACCTCAAGAGTAGAGAGAGCAATAAGACATGCTATTGAGGTTGCATGGGACAGAGGAGATATAGATACACTAAACTCCTATTTCGGATACACTATACAGGTAGACAGGGGAAAACCGACAAATTCTGAGTTTATTGCCATGATAGCTGACAATCTCCGCCTAAAATACAAGCTTTTCTAGCGGGCAAGGGCCCGCGGCCATACTCCCGCCTATCCGGACTGAACTATTTCATAGCGGTACGGCGGGAACGGAAAAACGCAATATTCT
>JAZNOK010000030.1:0-6263 GCA_045580775.1 Eubacteriales bacterium | reverse complement strand
GAAAAAAACGCATCGGTATCATTACCTTTCATAATGCGGATAATCTCGGAGCTGTCCTCCAGGCTTATGCCCTGGAGAGGACTTTGAGTGAGCGGTTTTTGGCAGACTGCGAGATCATAGATTACCGATGCCATGCTATAGACAATGACAGAAGATCAGCAAAAGGTCCGAAGGCGGTCCTTATGCGGATATATTATTATATAAAACACCGTTCTTTTGAGCGGTTTCGGCGTAGATATCTCAAACTTTCCAATCGTAGTTATACCCGAGATACGGTGTCGGAATGTACAGAGTGCTATGACTCGTTTATTACAGGAAGCGACCAGGTGTTCAATTACGAATGCTCCGGCTGGGATGATGCGTATTTTCTTGATTTTGTGCCTTTATCCAAGGGGAAGTACTCGTATGCTGCGAGTATCGGTAACTATACTTTTAAAGATAGCGAGCGTGAGCATGTAAGAGAGCTTCTTTCGGATTATGACGGTGTGAGTGTAAGAGAGAGCTCTGCCGCATCAAAGCTAAGTGCGGCACAAGTGACAGATGTCAGTATAATGCCCGACCCGGTGCTTCTTCTTTGCGGGGACAGATGGAAAGAGATCATGAGAGGGCGTTTATATAAAGGACGCTATGTGTTCGTTTATATCATACAGCAGGATGCAGGTGTACTCCGTGAGGCGGAGGCTTATGCCAGGGCACACGGATATAAGCTTATAAATAACAAAAAGAGCCCTGAATTTATTCTACACGGCTCACCCGCGGATTTTCTTTCGTGGGTATATCACGCGGAGTGCGTGTTTACCAATTCCTTTCACGGTACGGCTTTTTCACTTCTGTTCGGAAAGGCACTCGCCGCCGATATTGCACTTGTCGGCGGAGGGGTCAACAGCAGAGTAGCAGAACTGTGTGAAGATGTGTCGGCACATGAGTGTATTATCGGTGCAAGTTCCGTCTGCCCGGTGAAAGCAGACATCGGCTCAGAGCTTGAGCAAAAAAGGGAGAAGGCACTTGCGTATCTTAGGAGTATATGTGAGCCCTGACAAATACCATGTCAGACGCTGACACACAAAAGCATGTTCAGTGTAAAGTATCAAAGAAAGGAGGAAACAGCGTGGTAATCAAATTCAGAAAGAAAACGCAGGCAGAGTGGCTGGTGCTGTTTATACTTGCGATGCCTTTTGCGTTTTTTGTGCTGATGGACTTTCTGGGCGTTCCTTCTTTGATAAAATACACGGTAGATGTTGCATGGCTGTGTCTGCTTCTTGTTATGGTAATGATGCGAGGCAGAACGCTTGACTTTGGTATGGGCAGAGTCGCGGCTTTGATAGGGGCATTCTTTGTCGTAGGTATTATTGGGTTTATATTCAACTTCGAGTCTCCATTCTATTTTTTGTGGGGACTGAGGAACAATGCCCGTTTCTTTGTATTCTTCTTTGCCTGTGTTCTGTTCATACAGGAGCATAGCATAGAGTATTATCTGAGATTTATTGATATTGTCTTTTGGATCAACTTCCCAATAGTGCTCTTTCAGTATTTTATTCTCGGAATAAAGTGGGACTATCTCGGAGGACTGTTCGGGGTGGGACTTGGCTGTAATGCTTATATCAACAGCTTTATGGTGGTTGTGGTAACAAAGTCACTGCTGTTTTACCTCAATAAACGTGAAAAACTTCTGCAGTGTGCGGCAAAATGTGCTGTAGCGTTGGTTATAGCTGCTCTGTCTGAGCTTAAGGCTTTCATGATAGAGTTTGTTATCATACTTGTACTCGTTACCTTGATGACAAGCTTCTCATGGAGAAAGCTTATCATAATCGGCGGTGGTGCTGCGGGTGTTATCGTAGCGGTACAGCTTCTTATACTTCTGTTTCCTTCTTTTGAGAGCTGGTTCAATATAAAGTCGATATGGGATACGGCGATCTCATCCGAGGGGTACACTCAAACAGGAGACGTAAACAGACTTACGGCAATTCCCATAGCATTGGAGAACTTTTTGCCCGGGTTAAATGACAAGCTGTTTGGACTGGGACTTGGTAACTGCGACTATTCATCATCCTTTAAGTTTCTGACATCACCGTTTTATTATGTATATTGGAAGACAAACTACGTGTGGTTCTCGACGGCGTTTTTGGTGCTTGAGACAGGACTGATCGGATTTGCATTGTACTGTGCCGTATTTGCGTTAATATACCAAAGAGCCGATGCTGTACAAAAGCAGGGACAGTCGGATCCGGTGCTGTGTCAGATGACAAAGGTAATGGCAGTAATGAGTTTGTTTTTCATGGTTTACAATGCTTCTATGAGAACCGAGGCGGCGTATCTTGTATACTTTATACTGGCACTTCCGTTTGTGAAAAAGGCACAGACTCCTATTGAGTCTGAATAACGACTGAGTATAATCCACCTTTTTTGTGGTTTATATTATAAACAATAAAATTTTTTCAGGAGGAACAACAATGAGCAAGAGCATCACCCAAAGACTGTTATGTATGCTGCTTTGCTTGACTATGCTGGTGGGCATGATACCTCTTCAGGTATTTGCGTCTATGCCCCAGACGTCACAGAGCACAAGTACAAACAGCCAGAACAGCGAGTCACTTCCGCTGAACGCGGCAAGAGATCGCATGGATGCCATCCTTGACAAGTACCTGGGTACAACTCAGATGGCAGAGTTGGATGTTGCGGCGGCGGTTGCGTCCATGAAGGATGCGGCACTCGTCGGAGCATGGGAAGACTCAAGTGAGCTTGTTGAACAGATCAAGGCATTGACAGATGCTGAGTTCTACATGCTTGCACTTCACGACAGCATGGAAACTTTCGGTTACTTCTACTCGGAGCTTGAGCGGCTGTTTGCCCCGGTCATTGACCGTTATGCAGCAACCACTCTCACGCTTCTTGACGGAACACTTACCGTAACGGACTCGATCGGAAACGGTACTCTCTCGGGCACCACCGTAACGGTCAAAGCGGTAGGCTCTATTGTGAGTAAGAAGACCAACACCATCACTATTGCCAATGAATCCGGAAACAAGGCAACACTTAGCTTTGACTATTCGGCAGCATCGGCAAATGCCTTCACGATCGCAGGCACAACAGCGGCAAGCTCGGGTACATATTCGACCGTGCTTGAACCCTCAGCTACTTTGGTAATTACGCTTCAGTCAAAGAGCGGTCTGTCTGACAGAACTGCTACTCTTACCATGAGCAACTTTTCTCTGACGACAGCTGCAGAAGCATCTGACGTTACCTTCTCTTACGACGAAGCTTACGGTTCTGTTACCGCAGGCGGCACGGCGGTAGGCTCAGGTGACGTTTTGAATGTATCTCTTGCAGACGGAGTTGCACTTACTGCTTCCACAACAAACGGCGGACGCTTCCTTGGATGGGTAGATGCGTCCAGCCACGCGGTACTCTCGACGGCTGCGTCTTACACTCTTTACCCCTCGTCTAATGTGACGGTACAGGCGGTATTCGCGGGAGCAAATTCCGCACCTTGGTTCGGTGTAGGAGCAAAGACCCAGTCCAGTGTTTCTTCGGGCCTTCTCGGAATGACGAAGCTATACTACTACACCGTTTCTGTAGCACACATGTTCTCAGATCTGAATGCGGCTGCTTCGTATGCGGGTCAGTCATCAAAGAGCGTTGTGCTTTTGAACGACGGTACTCTTCCCTCAGGAAACTATACCATCCCTGCAAATGTTACTTTGGTTATTCCCTTTAGCTCGGATAACAGGTTTTATACCACTCAGGTAGAGAACACCTCTGCAGAGAGCTATACCACTCCTACAGCTTACCGTACGCTTACTCTTGCTGACGGAGCCAAGATCACAGTCAACGGAGCTATCAGTGTTCCCGCAAAGCAAACACATGCTCAGGGAGCTAAGTTCGGAGGAGGCGGTGTTCCTACCGGAGCTGCGGCGTTCATCAGAATGCAGGGCTCGTCGAACATAACTGTAAATAACGGCGGTGCACTTTATGCATACGGCTTTATTACAGGTTCGGGCAGCGTTGTTGCCAACAGCGGTGCTACGGTCTACGAGTGCTTCCAGCTCATGGACTTCAGAGGCGGTACACAGAGTACCGGCATGGAAAACGGCGTATTCCCGATGTCTCAGTATTATATCCAGAACATCGAGGTGCCGATGACGCTTTACGCAGGAGCCAGCGAGTACAGCTATACGACAATCTATATGTCGAGTGCTGACTTCGGTTCTTCTGTAAAGTTCATTTCCTCAAGCGAAGCTATGTTCAACCTGTCTTCAGGTTATGTAGTGAAGGAATATGACGGATCTACCGACCGTCTGATAGTCCGTTCATACGGAAACATTTCGGTTTCTCCTATCAGCATGAAAGTAGGAACCAGCAGTATAGATTCGGCTGATTACGATCTTCCGATCAGCTCTGCTCTCACCGTAGATGCTGTATCCGGTGCTATTACCATCGGACAGGATGTAGCATTCCTTCCCGGATCTCAGATCAAGATCGGCGAGGGAGTTACATGTACTCTCGGCCAGGGTATTTCCGTATACGTATATGATGCTCAGGTATGGGATACTTTCGCTTTTGCAGCAAGCAAGGACTATAAGTTCATTCCCGCTTCTTATGCACCTTCCAGAACATATACACGTACAGATGCGGATATTGTTGATGCAAAGGTCATTATCAACGGAACTGTAGATGCCAGTGCAGGCTACCTCTATTCGACGGTAGGCGGAGCTGATATATACAGTGAGGGTAACGGTGTCATTATATCCAAGCCCGGAACTCAGACCGTTACATATCAGTATAAGCAGACAGCAGCAGCTTATTCTCAGATAGCTCTGGTTGCCGGTGTGCTCAAGAATGCAGACGGTACTACCGTGTCTATGACGAGCCCCAGCGGTACATACAGTTATGCCGACGGAAAGTGGACGGTTGCATGTGAGCATGTATATACCTCCGCACAGACAAAGGCACCTACATGTACTGAGGCAGGCGTTACTACCTATTCTTGCCCTTGCGGTTCATCATATACAGAGTCTATCCCCGCTCTGGGCCATACAGCAGGTGCGGGTGCAACATGCACAACAGCACAGACCTGTACGGTATGCGGAGCTGAACTTGCAGCGGCACTCGGCCACAGTTACACTCTGACTGAAAGCAAGGCACCTACATGTACAGAGACCGGATCTAACAGCTATACATGTACGTGCGGCGACAGCTACACTGAGTCTGTTCCCGCTCTGGGCCACACCGCAGGTGCGGGTGCAACATGTACAACAGCACAGACCTGTACTGTATGCGGAGCTGAGCTTGCAGCAGCACTCGGCCACAGCTACACAGAGAGCATTACAACTCCTGCCGGCTGTGAGAGCGAGGGTACAAAGACATATACATGTACATGCGGCGACAGCTATACCGAGTCAATTCCCGCTGTAGGACACAGCCTCACTACTACAGTAGTAGAGGCAGGAGCACACACTCTCGGTACTACTACCGTTACATGCTCCGGCTGTGACTATGAGCAGATCACATATACCGATGCGACCGACGGTCTTATCATTTATGTTGATCCTGCCGCACAGAACAGCGGCAACGGAACAGAGCAGTCTCCCTTTAACAGCTATGCGGCAGCATTTGAGTATGCTGACGGACAGTTTGATGCGACAGTAATTCTGCTTGGAACTGTAAGCTTCACCGAGAGCTTTAATGAGCCTGAGCATGCGGGTGCATACGTCATAACAGGCGGCGGCATCTCGTTTGCAGACGGTGTCCATTATTCTGCAGATAAGCTCACTTTCCGTGATATTGCACTCACCGCGGATACAAGTGCAACCATTGTTGCAACCGAAATCGTCATTGAGAGCGGTGTTACGGGTAATGGCGGAGTTTCTCTCAGTGCAGGTGATATCACCGTTCGCTCCGGTAACTTCAAGGATGTTACCGGCACAAGGATAGTTATCGACGGCGGAATTATTGCAGGCACGGTCAAGACCACCGATACACTCAAGGTAACAAACGGCTTTGATTACAAGAACAGCTTCACTCTTGAGGGAGCAGGTTTCTTTGGTGTTGATGGATCGGTAATATATGTTTATTCCGCATACGTTAAAGTCGGATCGTAGCCATGTCGTTCTGTGAGCCAAGGAGTTGATAGCCCCAGTTGTCTTCCTAAGACCCGCTTGGCCTCCGACTTGGTAACAAACGGCTTTGATTACAAGAACAGCTTCACTCTTGAGGGAGCAGGTTTCTTTGGTGTTGATGGATCGGTAATATATGTTTATTCCGCA
>JAZNOK010000029.1:0-12439 GCA_045580775.1 Eubacteriales bacterium | reverse complement strand
ATTCGTTACTTCCATCTCCCGCTTAAGTGAGACTCCAAATCTTTGATTTGGTAAGTCGAACTTATGCATGCGAGCAGAGAGTGACGTTACTATGATTTCCGACTCAGATCCTTCGCTCCCTGTGGTCGCTCGAGGATGACAGTCGGGTTGGGGCTACGGTCGTCGACGGTACTCGAGCATTTGCAGAGCATCAACCCCGCTGTCATTCTTGAGTGTAGCGTAGCGGAACGAAGAATCTGAGCGGGAAATGGAAGTAGCGTTACTCTGCTCTCGCCCTTAGATCCTTCGCTACGCCTTACGGCTACGCTCGAGGATGACAGGGCGGTTGGAGACTTAGCACAGAGCCTCCTTCGTACATGACAACGGGGATGGGACTCCGCAGATAGCCTCATCCATGGCAGTCGGAGAGGGGAGGTTTGATAAAACGGTTTTGAAAACATCCTATAAAACAATCAAAACATCCTATGCGGTAAAAAAGAGGGAAAAGGCATGCCTTTTCCCTCTATAAATTATATGTAGAAGACCGAATGATTACTGTGCTTTCTTCTTCTTGATGATAATAAATGCCACAACACCGCCTGCAACTACAACTGCCGCAATAATGACGATGATGAGTATCATGTTGCCGCCGGAGCTCTGATCAAGCTGTGTACCTGTGCTATCTGCAGCTGTGGTCTCGGGTGCCTTTGTGGTTGTGGGAGTCTTAGTGGTTGTGGGAGCCTTTGTAGCTGCGGGAGCCTTTGTAGTCTCGGGAGCCTTTGTAGCCTCGGGAGCTTTTGTGGTCTCGGGTGCAACTGTGGTCTCGGGTGCCTTTGTAGTCTCGGGAGCAGCTGTGGTCTCAGGTGCAGCTGTGGTCTCGGGTGCTGTTGTCTCAGGTGTCTGAGTGGGAGCACTCTCACCTGTCTTTGCATTTACTATAGCAATATTTCTGAATCTCGGAGAAGTAGAAACAGATGCAAACAGCTCATCCGCGATCGACGCCTTGCTCGCTCCTATAGGATCGGTAGCTATACCGTCAAATACGTTGTCGCCGGAGATACCGTAGAATATCTTGTTGCCGGAACCGTCGGTAACTATGCAGTTGTTCTGCTTGTTTTCATCAGCTGTGAAGGACGCCGAAAAATCAAAGCCGGCACCTACATTCACGGTAAAGCCGTTAGCAAAGCCGTTCTTTGTGGTTGCTTTGGTATCTGACATGCATATCCAGTAACCGATCTTTCCGCCGTTGAGGTTTATGGTAGCAGAGCCGTTCTCCGCAAGGATGTTAGCGGTACCTGCACTACGCGAGAATGCAGCGATCTTGCCTAAGGATGCCTTTCCGCCTACATTGAATACAATATCAAGATCCTTGAAATCCTCAGCGGTCTTTCCGTCTACTCCGCCTCTGAGTGCTCCTATGACCTCAGACCAGTTACCGCCGTTAAGGGTAAGTGTTACGTCCTTGATCTCGTATTCTGTCTTTGACTTGTCCTGAATTCCTGCAACAAGGAATGTACTGCTCTTCTTTGTCATTTCGACAGTATCGGTCATGGTGAAGTTGTTGAAACGGCAAACTACCATCCACATGTCACCTGCGTTGTCGATCTTTATGTCTGTAAATTCGGTCTCGCCTCCGAGGAAGTATCTGACGCCGCCCTTTGCATTTGAATAAACGGAGCCGGAATCAGCACCCTTGATGGTGACCTTTCCTGCATGTGCAGGTGCTGTGAAGTTTGCTGTCTGTGTAAATGTACCAGCAATAACGATAGTACCGCCCTGAGCACCGAGGGCCTGATATGCCTTTGTCAGGGTCTTCAATGCTGTTGTCGCTGTAGCTCCGTCGTTTGCATCGTCTCCTGCATCAGACAGGTATACAGTGGCGTCTGCGGCACTTACGCCTACAGATGCGAGTGCACCGAAGGGAAGGACCATCAGGCATACAAGCAATAATGATAATAACTTTTTCATCTCTGTTACCTCTTTTTTATGATTTCAAAATAACTTTCTTTCAATCGTCCTGTGCCGATGCATCCCAAAGGAGCATCGGCACAGGAAATTGAAGATCATTTCATTCTTGGTTTGAGAGCATGTATCCTAAATTCAAAATGCTCTTCTCTTCTTGGAAACGCATACGCAAGCTGCAGAAGATACAACTGCTATTACTGCAACTACTGCAACTACGCCCCATGCATCGCCTGTCACAGGGTTGTCGATGACGGGAGCATAAGTACCCTCTACTGCAGATATGTTGCGGAAACGTGTGGAATCCTTGTACTCTGCGTACTTCTCACCTGCTATATATACCTTGGAATTTGCAAAGGTTGCTATTCCGTCCTTTACAAATACACTTCCGCTGGAGATACCGTAGAAGATCTTGTTGCCGTTTGCATCGGTAACGATATTATCCTGCTGCTTTGAAGCATCTCCCTGGAAGCTCTTTGACAGGTCAAAGTTCTTTCCGATATTGACTATCAGACCGTTTTCATATCCGTTGTTTGCAGAAGATGTAACGTCAGACATTCCTATCCAGCCGTTTACTTTGCCGCCCTCAAGGTTAACTACGCACTGTGCGTTCTTAGCAAGGATGTCTGCCTTGCCGAAGTTACGTGTGAATGCTGCTATCTTTCCGACAGTTACATTGCCGCCGACATTGATAACAACAGTGTAATCGGAGAACTCAGCTGCTGTATGTTCTCCGGAAGGAGAATTGAGACTGCTTCTGAGAGATCCGACGACCTCGTTCCATGTTCCTGCGTTAAGTGTGAGTACGGTATCCTTTACTGTATAGTCAGCATCCGCACCCTTTGTCTTTCCTCCCTGTCCGCCTGCAACTATAAAGGAATTTCCTGCATTCTTGACATGCTTGACAGTAGAGGATATTGTGAAGTTGTTAAAGCGTGCAACAAAGAGCATATCCTTGTTCTGCTCGATAGTAATATCGGTAAACTCGGTAGGTCCGCCCGCCTGGAAACGGCGAGTTGCAGTAGATATAACATACTTCGCATCAGCGGTAGCACCCTTTATAGTGACCTTTCCGCTGTGGTCAGGAGCTATAAAGTGTCCGCCGGGAGTAAATGTGTCTACGATAACAATATGGCCGCCTGCCTTGCCGAGGGTCTGGTATGCCTTTGTAATAGTCTTGAAAGGAGTCTGTGCACTCAGACCGTCATTTGTATCAGCTCCGTTGTCAGAGAGATAAACGACCTTCTTCGGTACTTCTATCTCGGGTGCTTCGGTTCCGGGAGCTGCGGTGGTAGGTGCGGAAGTAGTAGGTGCATTTGTATCAGGAGCTGCACCTGTGTCTGCCGGGCCGTCTGTAGTATCATCAGGCTGTGCAGGGGGATTGTCGGGAATCACAGGAACCTGTGCTCCCTTTTCTACCGTTACCGCACGGAATCTTGTGGAGTCCTTGTACTGCTCGTACTTTTCGTCTGCTATAAATACCTTTGATGCTCCGATTGCACCGTAGGTGTCATTTACAAATACGTTATCTCCGGATATACCGTAGAAGATGCCCTTGCCCTGGGCGTCTGTAACGATATTGTCAACCTGTTTATCTATTCCCTCCTGGAAGGAAGCTGACAGGTCAAAGCTCTTACCAATATTAACAATGATACCGTTTTCGTATCCGTTCTTGTCGGCAGTAGTAGCATCCGACATACCTATCCATGATGTGATCTTTCCTCCATCAAGGTTGATGTAGCACTGTGAATTTGCAGCAAGGATCTTGGCTGAGCCAAATCCGCGAGAGAATGCCGCAAGCTTGCCTACTACAGCGGAACCGCCGATATTGAAGGTAACTGTGTAGTCCTTGAATTCTGCAGGATCATGTGTACCTGCGGGAGAGTTGAGGCTGTTTCTGACAGAACCGATAACCTCGCTCCAAGTTCCGCCGTTGATAGTAACAGTTGTGCTCTTTACAGTATAGTCGCGGTCCTTGCCTGCTGTATTTCCGCCCTGTCCGCCTGCTACTATAAACGAGCTGCCTGTCTTTTCATGATTGACAGTAGAGGATACTGTAAGAGAGTTGAAGCATCCGACAAGCATAAAGTTCGTTGCTGTCTGCTTGATAGTAATGTCGGTAAACTCAAGAGGTCCGCCTGACTGATAACGGAATCCTCCGACTGAGTATACAGAAGCACTGTCTGCCCCCTTAACGATGATCTTTCCTGTATGATCGGGAGCAATAAAGTTAGCTGTCTGAGTAAACGTACCGCTAACAAGGATAATACCGCCATCATTTCCGAGAGCTGTATATGCCTGTGTAAGAGTCTTAAATGCGGTGCCGGCAGTAGAACCGTCGTTTGCATCATCTCCGTTGTCAGAAAGATATACGGTCTTTGCTGCAGGAACTGCAGGAATATCAGGTGTATTTGTAGTATCGTCGGGTGCCTGTGTACCGGGTGCCTGTGTTGTTACATCGGCATTCGGGTCAGCGTTTTCTACAGATGCAATACCACGCAGTCTTGTGGATGTGGACACAAGCTCGTAAAGCTCGGGAGCTACTACTATCTTGGTCTTTCCGATGGGATCGATCTCATGGTTGGTTACAATATCGTTTTTCTTTGTGCTCTTGAACACATTGTCACCGTTGAAACCATAGAAGGTCACGTTGCCTGCATTATCGGTAAAAGTATGGTCTGCCGCCTGTTTATCGGAATCACCTGTAAACGAACCTGCGAAGTTAAAGTTCTTGCCGATGTTTATGGTCATGCCGTCGCCGTAGCCGTTCTTAACTCCGACCAGCTCGCCGTTCACATCAGTACCCTGTCTTGTATCACTCTGAGCGATCCAGTAATTGATCGTTCCTCCGTTGAGGTTGACTATGCACTTTGCAGACTGTGCCAATATGCTCGCATCATTGACGCTACGCGAGAAAGTAGCAAACTTGTTGATGCTTGTACTTCCGCCGACATTGAATGTGAGCGTGAAGTTAGAGAACTCATCTGCAGTATGTACCTTGCTGTTAGGAGACTTGAGAGAACTTCTGACTGCTCCTATGACCTCGGACCAGTTACCGCCGTTGACGGTGAGGGTTGAGCTCTTTACAGTATAGTCATAGTCATTTGTAGCAGATATACCTCCCTGTCCGCCGGCAACAAGGAATGAGTTTCCTGCTATCTTGTTGTGGGTGACAGTAGATGATATAGTAAGATCGTTAAAGCGTGCGACTATGAGCATATCCTTGTTCTGCTCGATGGTGATATCGGTAAACTCGGTAGGTCCGCCCGCCTGGAAACGGCGAACTGCACCGCTGATCACATACTTTGCAGAAGCATCTGCTCCCTTGATAGTGATCTTTCCTGTGTGTGCGGGAGCGTTGAAATGAGCTGCAGGGGTAAATGTACCCGATATAGCTACCACGCCTCCCTCGTCACCGAGAGCAGCATACGCCCGGGTGATAGTCTTAAATGCGGTGCCGGCAGTAGAACCGTCGTTGTCGTCATTTCCGGAGTCGGAAAGGTAGACCGTTTTCACAGGTGTATCAGCAGATCCGCTGATGCCCGCGAAAACGCCGAACGGTATTACCATCAGGCACACAAGAAGAAGTGATAATACTTTCTTCATAAATGTTTCCTCCGTATTTAGAAATTATTTTTACAGACACTTTCTGTTATATGTGTACATTATACCACTTCTCTGCGGCAAAAATCAAGTTCGATGTGTATTTTCTACATCTGCAAATAAATAAGTTTGAATTACGGTACATTTGCATAAAGGCAGCTCTTTTGCACTCTGTCACATGCTATTTGCCCCGGTAAACTACCCCGCAAAAGAAAAACTGTTTCGAAAAAAAGTACAAATTTCAAAACAGTTTTATCTTTTGTTTTTTGTCTTTTTGGTTTTTTGGTCAGTTTAACTAAAAATGTTCATTTTTCAGTAAGCTCATGAAAACTTTGTGAACTTGTATACCGTCATATAGTCGTAATGCTCACCGGGATGAAGAATATTTTGTCCCGCGTTTGCACTGTCAGGCTCAAACTGAGGCTCCAGTGCTACTGCCGAGCGGCGTATGACGGGAGTATTACCCTTGAAATTCGCATGTCCGCCTATAAGATTCGCCGTGTACACCTGCAGGCACGGTTTGTCCGAGTATATAGTCATCGAACGCTCGTCGCAAGAATACTCACAATGCTCAAAAAGCTCTCTGCCTCGATAGTTGTATTTCGGTGCATCGGCACAAAGCACATAGTTGTGTCCGTACCCTCCCGTCAACTTCATAAATGGATGCTCGGAGTCAATACGCTCGCCTATTCTCGGGCCGTCGGACAGATCAAAGTCAGTCCCCTTGATATCATATCTCACGCCTGTCACTCTGCGAACCTCATCAAACTCAGTGACACGGTCCGCGTTTACCTTCAGCCTATGATCTAAGATCACACCGCTGTCAAAGCCGTTTATATTAAAGTAAGAGTGGTTTGTCATATTAACGGCGGTATCGGCATCCGTATCTGCCTCGTATCTCACCGTGAGCTTATCCGAGTCAAGCATAAATGTGAGCTTCACCTTCAGATTGCCGGGGAAGCCGTTTTCTCCGTCCGGACTCAGACGGAAAAACTCTATTCCCTCCCGTCCCTCTGTGTCACGGACCTCACGTGCATCCCATATCTGACGGTTAAATGCCTCCGGGCCTCCGTGATTGCAGTTGGTGTCAAAGTCATTTATAGGTAATGTGTACTCCTTGCCGCTGATAATCAGCTTTCCGTTTGCTATTCTGTTTGCGTATCTGCCCACGGTCGCTCCGTAATAATCACGGCACTGTGCATACTCCTCCATACGGTCAAAGCCACACTCAACATCCACTCCGTCAAATATCAGCTTCTGTATGACACAGCCCCAGTTGAGGATACACATCTTGATAATACCGTTGTCGAGGGTATATCGGTAGACCTCTTTTCCCTCGTAAGTTCCGAAAAGTTCCTTTATCATAGCTGTCCTCTCAGATGTTTTTTTACTTTACGAAGTTTTCAACTTCATACTTGATGATATCCGCAAACTCACCGACAGTCATGACCTTGTTCTCTGCGTCCTTGCGAGAACGTACAGAAATATTCTTCTGTTCCTGTTCGTTTGCTCCTACTATTACCATATACGGAACCTTCGAGAGCTGAGCCTCGCGGATGCGGTAACCGATCTTCTCATTTCTGTTGTCTATCTCGGCACGGATACCCTGTGCTTTCAGCTCGGCAAGGACCTCGTATGCGTAATCTTCAAAGAGGTTGGATACAGGCAGTACCTTTACCTGTTCGGGAGCGAGCCATGTGGGAAGTGCTCCTGCATATTTCTCGAGAATGAGAGCAAGTGTTCTCTCATAGCAGCCGATAGAGGTACGGTGGATAATATAGGGGTTCTTTTTCTGTCCGTCACGGTCAACATACTCCATACCGAACTTTTCAGAGAGCATCTGGTCTATCTGAATGGTGATCAGTGTATCTTCCTTGCCGAATACGTTTCTGATCTGGATATCCAGCTTAGGTCCGTAGAATGCAGCCTCGCCTATACCGATCTTGTACTCGAGTCCGATATCATCGAGGATCTCCTTCATAGTGTTCTGTGCTTCATCCCACTGCTCGGGTGTGCCGATGTACTTTTCGGTATCTGCGGGATCCCACTGTGAGAAGCGGTAAGAAACATCCTCATAGAGTCCTACGCACTTCAGCATATATATAGCAAGTTCCAGACAGCCGCGGAATTCATCTGCAAGCTGCTCAGGTGTACACATGAGGTGTCCCTCGGAGATAGTGAACTGACGTACACGGATAAGTCCGTGCATCTCTCCTGAGTCCTCGTTTCTGAAAAGTGTAGAGGTCTCGTTGTATCTGAGAGGAAGATCTCTGGATGACCGTGCACGGTTCAGATACGCCTGATACTGGAAGGGACAGGTCATAGGACGCAGAGCAAAGCACTCCTTTGTCTCATCGGCAGGGTCGCCGAGCACGAACATTCCGTCAAGATAATGATCCCAGTGTCCGGATATCTTATAAAGTTCTCCCTTTGCCATATACGGAGTGTTTGTAAGAAGCCATCCCCGGCGTGCCTCCTCATCCTCAACAAAACGCTGGAGAGTCTGGATGACCTTTGCTCCCTTGGGCAGGAGTATCGGCAGTCCCTGTCCGATAGTATCAACGGTCGTAAAATACTCAAGCTCGCGGCCTATCTTGTTGTGGTCACGCTTTCTCGCTTCCTCCAGAGCCTCGAGATGTGCCTTCAGCTCATCCTTTGTCGGGAATGCCGTACCGTAGATACGCTGCAGCATCTTGTTCTTTGAGTCGCCTCTCCAATATGCACCTGTGCAGGAGGTCAGCTTAAATGCTTTTACAGCTCCTGTAGAGAACAGGTGAGGGCCTGCACACAGATCTGTAAACTCGCCCTGTGTATAAAAGGATATCTCAGCATCACCGTCAAGCTCCTCTATGAGCTGTACCTTGTAGGGTTCTCCCTTTGCCTGCATGTAAGCAATAGCATCCTCGCGGGACTTTGTGCTTCTCTCAAGGCGGAGATTTTCCTTTACTATCTTCTTCATCTCTCCTTCGATCTTTGTCAGAATTTCGGGAGTGAAGGATATCTCAGAGTCAAAATCGTAATAAAAGCCGTTCTCTACCGACGGACCGATGGTCAGCTTCGTCTCGGGATAAAGACGTTTTACCGCCTGTGCAAGTATATGGCTCGCTGTATGACGGAAGGTGCTCTTTCCCTGTTCGTCAGCAAATGTATGAAGCTCCACCTCAGCATCCTCGCATATTGCGTGGCTAAGCTCAACTACAGCTCCGTTGACGGTTGCACACAGCACCTCTCTGCTTATCAGCTGTGCCGCCTGTGCCGCATCATACACGGTGCTTCCGCTCTCGACCGACACCGCGGCTCCATTAGAAAATTTTACATTGATCATGTTCGCATCTCCTTAAAAGTATATATGTTGTTTGTTTATTTTTCTTAATTATCAAATTATCAAATACCGATCTTCCAGTTTCTGTCGGTCAGCCTCTCTATCAAAGGCCTAGCCAGGTATATCGCCTTTTGCGGACACATCTCCTGACAGCAGTAGCATCTGATGCACTTGTCCCTGTCATACCGAGGCACGCGTTTCCCTTTTTCAGGGAAATTCAGTGCACGTCCTTCTACCGGGCACGAGTTTATACAAATACCGCATCCAACACACAGCCGCGGGTCTACTTTCAGCTTCTTTTTAAGAAAAGGATCGAGAAATCTCAGATACTTGATATTTCCGCCTCTTTCCTCGCCTCTGTGTACGTCAAAGTCCGCTTTTCCGTACTTTTTCTGTACCTGCTCTACTGTATATACCCCATCCTCGCACACGATCTCAATGCCTGACGGATCGGCACAGCCGACTCCACGCTCGTGGCATCTGACATTTGTAGGGACGAGCTTCGGGTCGAGATACACCAAAGCACAAAACACAGTATCCAGTGCCACCGGATCATCGGATGCAAGCAGTACATTCATCTGCCGTGGTGTGCCCGACTGCGGGCCGTTACCTTCCATGGCAACTATCCCATCCATAATATGGAGTCTAGGTCTAAGCATACAGTTGAGGTCTGCCATCATCCCGGCAAATTCATCGGCGTTCGGGTACTTGACATGGGCTGCACCCTTGTTCAGTCCGTACACCGCACCGAACAGATTTTTCACAGCTCCCGTAACCCTCTCGAGCATGTGGGTCTTCATTTTACAGATATTGATGATCGCATCGCTGTCCAGTACCGCCGGACAAAGAATAAAGCTATCTGCCGCCTTCCCCTGATACGGAGTCTCTATACCGCAAGAAAAATCCCCCATCGGTATTCCGATCCGCTCTGCCTCCGCGGCAATTCCGCACGCTTCGGCTACAGGGCGTGTGTTCTGATATGCTCCGCCCGCCGAATCGCCGTAGCTGATGTCACTATACCCTGAGCCGAGCAACAGCCGCCCCACCGCACCGAACACTGCAGGATGGGTAGTGCATGCCCTCTCGGGCGGTGCTTTTGCCAGGAGGTTTGGCTTTAACAGTATTTTTTCATTCGGACGGACAAACCGCTCTATACCTCCCAAAAGGTCTATGAGTGTCCTTACCCGCTCATCGGTATAAGCAGGCTCATAGTTATCTGCGTACACCAGTGCAACGCGGCTCTTTTTTTGTTGTTCCATAATGCAGCACCATCCTCCGCCTATACACTCTTTTTCACTTTTTGACAAATTAAAACAACGAGGGGGTCATCCCTTTTTCTTGCACACAAACCGGATAAGTGCACTTGCAAATCTCACAAGCAATAAGAAAGTGTCTGACGGCACTCTGCTACGATCAAGATCGACACTTCCATCTCCGACTCAGATCCTTCGCTTACGCTCGAGGATCACAGTCGGGAAGGGGGATCTGCCAAACACTTTTTACGCAATTTCCTATGCAATAAAAAAACGCTCCGCCCCCAAACGCACCTAATGTGCACTCGGGGTGTGGAGCTGTCAAATTTTACAGTTTCCGCACGGTTCCACCCGTATCTTTAACTCTTTATACAGTATGTGATTTGTATCGGTATCTCACCGAGTACAGAGGCGGTACCCATACGCTTCGGGCAAAGGGGTTCTCAGCTTTCCCCTCTCTCTGTGTACCCTACCTCGTCGGACGTGTTCTCTGCTTTATACGTGCTTACTTCTGTGCACGCGGATTTACAATATTTCTCCAGTCAAGATCGCCGCGGTCGATCGCCATGATCAGTATCTCAGCCATGGCAATATTCGTAGCTACAGGGACATTGTGCATGTCGCACAGACGAAGAAGATTGTACTCTGCCTCATCAAAATTCCCCTTTGGCTCTGTGCTCCTAAAATAGAGCAGAGCGTCTATCTCGTTGTAGGCGACCCTCGATGCTATCTGCTGCTCTCCTCCGTGAGGACCCGACAGGAGTTTTTCTATTTCCAGACCCGTTGCCTCAGAGATGTAATTACCCGTAACCAACGTAGCACAGAGATTGTGCTTTGACAGTATCCCGCAGTAAGCTATGCAGAACTGCGTCATCAATTCTTTTTTCGTGTCGCTTGCGATAATTGCAATTTCCATACAAGTCTTCCTCCTGATCGGTTTATTTATGTGTATTGCCGCATAAAATACGGCGTCTCTGTCTTTCGCTCAGTCCCTTTATCCCTTTGAGCAGGGGCACATGCTCACCTGTCAGCCGTGCTGCAGTATTAAGAAAAGCTCTCGCCGACACCGAATGTTTCCATTCAAGGGCAAGCTTCCCTTTTTCGCACAGTCTTTCTATACCCGGCTCCCTCGGAATAATTCCAAGCAGGCTTACGCCCGTCACGTCTATCATCTCGAGAACACCGATTCTGTCTCGGTTGTCCTCTTTTGATAATTCAAGTGAGTTTATGATCAGCTTTTGCTCTGTAACTCCACGGCTGTCCAATATCGCCGCACTTTTGCCTGCTGCTCTGAGTGCCGCCGGATTACGCGAAGATACGATCAGTGCCGCGTCTGCTGCCTCGGCACACAGCTCTACCGACTCATCCGCACCGCCCGAGGTGTCAAGAATGATATAGTCACTACCATATTCTGCCGAGATCCTGTCAAGCGTACCGCACAGAGAGTGTGCATCTATATCCCCGCAATACATGAAAGGTGCCGGACAAAAGAGAAAACCCCTCGGAGGCGGAAAGCAGATCATTGCCTGATCCGGCTGTGCTCTGCCCGCACACAGGTCGCTGATGTCATAAACGACATCATCCTCGCACCCAAGCATGATATCAAGCGATCGGTTGCCGAGGTCCATGTCCATGAGAATACATTTTTTCCCAAGTGAAGCAAGTGCCATGGCAAGATTGGCGGCTACGGTAGATTTTCCGACTCCGCCCTTACAGGAGGTTACCAAAACAGTCTTAGTCATTCTGACAATTCCTCCTACTCCCCCATTGAATAACGCTTCAAATCCATGATAGCACAAATAATCTTTTTAGTCAAGCAATTTAACTGAAAAACATCCATCCCCTCGGATGATTTTTTTGTCGCTAAAGGCACAATAATATTGACAAAGATAAAAAAATTTCAAAAAGGTATTGCAAAACAAAAAAACATGTGATATAATGTGTCGGTCACAAAAAGCGGGACCGGTGCCCGCCGCGTCTTTCGGTCTATCATGACCGGACCGTTATCGGGGTGATACGGCAGGACGAGGTTGCTGCGTTTTGTGCAAAAATACAGGGGTATAGCTCAGTTGGTAGAGTACTGGTCTCCAAAACCATGGGTCGTGGGTTCAAGTCCTTCTGCCCCTGCCAAAACGAAAAGCCGATGCGAATGCATCGGTTTTTTGTTTTGGGAGGAATTTTGCATAGAAGGACTTGAACGCTCGGTAGTGAATGACGACCTAAATGGTCGTCAGAGCCGAGCGGACCGAAGCACGTAGCAAAGGTGCATGGTACGGCAGCTTTTGCGGTGTCGTGCTGAGAATCAAGTCCTTCTGCCCCT
>JAZNOK010000028.1:0-4851 GCA_045580775.1 Eubacteriales bacterium | reverse complement strand
TATTTTACTGTTTTTTGAAAATTGGTCATTTAATTTCAACGCCTCCAAACATACAAGTGCCGCTTATGTAGATAGTTGGAGCATCCTTGTGTACGGAAGTCTTGTTAGAGATGCCACCAAAGATACAGTTAGAGCTTACCTTTACATTGATGTTGTCGGGAACGAAAATAACAATACCGCCAAAGATAGCTGACACCTGAATTGCACAATCCTTTTCGATAATAGCGTTACGGAGATCGCACTTCACACCGCCAAAGGTCGCGGTAAGCTCTGCACCCTCAAATACTTCGCCGTCATAATTCAGATCACAACCGGAGAAGGTGGCACAGCCAACCTTTGTTTCGCCACCGTCTTGTTTAATCTTAGCTATAATTTCATTTGCTTTATTACCGAAAAGTCCTGTAAATACCATCTTAAGACCCACCATTACAATAATGGCAGGTACAAGGAGCTTCCAAAGCATAGAAAAGCTTAATATGTCCTGACAACCCAACAGCAGGAATACACCAACTGCAATACCAATGATATTACCTGTCTTTTCTCGTTCGGTAAACAAACCTACGGCACAGGGCACGATGATGAACAATGTCCACCAACCGTCAAAGAAGATGTCGATGTTCGTTATGTTTAATGCGTTTAGTGCAAATAACGCACCTACTGCAATAAGTACGATTCCCCACAAAATACTGCTAACTTTTTTCATTGCTTTTCCTCTTTTCTTTAAATAAAAAGTGCGTGACCGAAGCCACGCACCGAAAAACGCAACTCCGATTGTTGCCAAACAAAGTCCAAACAGAAAAATCTGAGTGGAGTTTACGCTTTTACCGAACTCTTATCAGATGATAACCAAAAAGGGTAGAATATCCCCTTGGTAAAAAGTGATCCTTTTCTTTAGTTAGCTTTGTTTGACACTGTGTATTATAACATATTCTTATCAGAAAAATAAAGTATTTTTGAAAAAGTTACAAATCTTGTTGAATAATGTTTTGGGTCAGAAATGTGCATCACCGCACTCCTTGAAGAGAATTTTTCAAAATTTCAGATAACAAGGTATAACAAAGCCAGTCTGTCAGTAATGTCATATGGGCTTATACGTCGTGCAACAGGCTGTATGAGAAAAGAAGAAAAATTTTGGAGGACAATATTACCTGTCTTATGATGGACGAAAATCTAACGGCACGGGCACTGAGTATAAGAATTGGAAAAATGAATGACACATAACCCGTATGCTGAACTGAGAGATAGATCCATCCCTGAATGTGCTCTTTAGTATTGCCGTGGCTTTAAGGGTAGAGCCGAAAGAATTATTCACGAAAAAAGAGGGTTGAAAAGTTATGAGACTTGTCAGATCCCACCTTGCCAAAACCTGTTGTAATGGGTGAATGCATTGTGCTATACTAACAATACCCAAATTTTAGTTATGAAGGAGTGCTTAAAATGACAAACGAAAGCTACCGTTCCAAAAGAAGGTGTTTGCTTTCCTCGTTGCAAGGGTCAAGCCCAATTATAATGATCGCAGAAAATGGAAAACGAACGAAGAAATGTACTGAATTGTATTCTGCTGTCATGAAGCTTTTCTGTGGTGAAATCAACGAGGAAACGCATAGCTAGCACCCATCCAGAGACGGATGGGTGCTTTAGTCTGAACAAAGCCACTTTTCAGTGACTTTATCTTCTCTTCTCTCAAATTGTCGTTTTCTTGACAAGTTTCGCTAAAAGAGAAGAGAAAAGAAAAGGCAGTTTTGCCGAGCAAAGCATTGAATTAAATCATACTATGCGGTATAATCAAACAGAAACGACAACAAATGGACAGTCTGTACTTGATAAAATTCCTTGACTTTGCAACTGAAATCGTATTATTTTACGAGAAGCTTTCTAAAAAAATGGTATAACGAAAGCAAAGCGGATTTTATATCAAAACTTCATTTTTCACTTAAGGAAAGCGGTGAAAGTGCATATCGGCTTACGCTTCATTTCGGTTAGCAGATCAAACTGCAGCGATCGACCAATAGCTTTGCCATATAGTAAATGCGTAAATTACGCTCCTCTGCACAGCTATGTCGGTTTGCCAATAAGAAATGATAAGCACTCGGACGGTGCAGTGCCACAGCTTATCGTGAAAAAGTGCAAAAAAAGCACGTGTGACAAAGGAGAAGTATCGTGAAGATCATTACAATCAGCCGTGAATTTGGCAGTGGGGGCAGAGAGCTTGGGAAAAGGCTGGCAGATGCCCTTGGCATTGCGTGCTATGACCAACAGCTCATAGAAATGGTTGCAGAAAAAGAAAACCTCGACTTGGCCTATGTTGCCAACAGAACGGAGCGGGATATGAGGTCGTTTTATCCCGCGACCATAGCCAGAGGGTTTTCAAGACCGAATTATGCTCTGCTGCAAAGTATGCAGATAATGTCAAGCGAGCATGAGCTAATACGCAAGCTGGCAAGCGAGGGGGATCTTGTGATCGTCGGCAGAGCTGCAGATATTATACTTTCCGAGTATCATCCGTTTCGCATTTTTGTCTGTGCAGACGATGCATCGAAGCTTGCAAGGTGTCATGCGAGAGCAGAAGATAATGAAATACTCTCGGACAAAGAAATGATACGAAAATGCCGCGAGATCGACAAGAGGCGGGCATCCTATCGAAAAATGTTTACAGACAAAAAATGGGGAGAAGCATCAGGATACGATCTTTGCGTGAATACATCACGCAAAGATATAAAAACGCTTGTTCCCATCATCGTATCATATATTGAACATTGGTATGCGGAGGATAAGACAGAAGATGAAAGCTGAAGCAATGTATGCAACATACAAGCCATGGAAGCTGTTTTTTGTTGTGGCAATGCCGGGTATGATCAGTATGCTCGCAATGTCAATATACAGTACCGTAGAGGGGGCTTTCATCGGGCAGGTGCTTGGCGAGGGGGCGTTTGCGGCTGTCAATATTGCCTTTCCGCTGGTGATGATCAATTTCTCTGTTGCAGATCTTATCGGTGTCGGTTCATCTGCACCTATTTCTATTGCTCTCGGGAAGGGAGAACAAAAAACAGCAAACAATATTTTTTCCTGTTCTGTATTTCTGATACTTGCCGCATCAGTGATCATGGGGAGTGTGATGTTTTTTGCTGCTGAGCCGCTTTCGCGGCTGATGGGGGCTGACGATATGCTGTTGGATACATCGGTCAAGTATCTGCGTACGTACGCTGTATGCAGTCCTCTGAGCACTATATTTTTTGCTATGGACAACTATCTGCGTATCAGCGGATATATCAAAACCAGCATGGCGATCAACATCGGCTCAAATGTTGCGACGATCGGACTGCTGTCAATTTTTCTCTTGGTTTTTGAGATGGATGTAGTAGGGTCTGCTCTTGCAACATGCATTTCTATGTGCCTATGCTCTGTGATAGCAATGATACCGTTTTTGAGAAGGAAAACATTGCTGAAGTTTGTAAAGCCAAAGTTCAACGCGGCAATGTTCGGGGAAATAGCAGCCTGCGGCTCGCCTGTGTTTTTAAGTAATATCGCAGGTCGTGTTACTTCCATTCTAATAAATATCTCGCTCATGACTCTTGGACTCGAGTCATTGGGGGCAGGAGGGGGTACGACGGCAGTTGCCGCGTATGCTGTGCTGATGTACGCAAGCGAAATAGGACAGCCTATTCTATATGGGATAAGCGATTCTATGTCACCTGCGATCGGGTATAATTACGGTGCAGAGAAGTATGACCGTGTAAAAAAGATAGCAAAATGTGTTTTTGTCGGGACATGTACAGTGGGCGTTGTTACAACGGCGGTCATGTTTTTCTTTGCAGAGACTATTGTTTCTATCTTCACAAATGCAGATGATAAAAGGCTGGTGGAGCTGTCCACTCACGCCATCAGACTGTTCTGCTTTGCTTATTTGTTCCGCTGGCTCACTATAGCATCACAGAGTTTTCTCAGTGCTATAGAAAAGCCTGTTCAGGCAACAATACTGGCTGTAGCTGTGGCACTTGTGTTTCCGGTGATCATGCTTGGGTCTCTCTGGACACTCGGACTTGACGGGGTATGGCTCAATATGCTCGGGACATCTTTGCTTGCGAGTGCTCTTGCCGTTATACTGCTTGTTTGCGTAGGCAGGGAGATCAGGAAAAGGGAAAAACAGCAAAAACAGATAAGAGCATAACGCATTTAGTAAAGTATTAGCACCACTCTCGTATATGATAAAAAATGAGGCTATCTTATTTAGACATCCCCTCTATATAGGTTAACCGGTGAGAAAAAATCCTCCGATTGTGTTATAATGAAATTGACCTGCCAGTCAAAAACACAATCGGAGGATTTATCTATGAAGAAAGAAACCATAGACATAAGTAGTATAGCACACACTAAATGGAATTGAAAATGAGCGTTTCGGGATTTATGGGATATTTGAAAGGAAAGAGTGCGTTATTAATATTTCAAAAGTGGGGCAACATGAAGTTCGCATACCGAAACCGCAAATTTTGGTGTAAGTGGTATTACGTAGATACCGTGGGGAAGAACACCAAAGCGATAAAAACATACATAGCAGAACAATTGAAACGAGATCAGGAAAGTGATCAGTTGAGCATGTTCGACCCACGGGACCCATTTATGGGTAGTAAGGAACAATTGCATGGCTGTCGGGCCAATCTAAAATGCACTTGTGCGTCGCCAGTAGTGTTTAGGGCTATGCCCGAAAATGAAATACCCCCCGTTTTTGAAGTGAACCCAAAAGTTTAGACAAAATTAAATATTAAATCATTTGCGAATGAGCTCGGTATTGTACTGGGCTCATTCCTTTTAGTTTGAGAGAAATTCTCTCGTTATTGTAGTAACGTATGTATT
>JAZNOK010000027.1:0-4647 GCA_045580775.1 Eubacteriales bacterium | reverse complement strand
TGAGAGATGATACGTCCGCCGTATTGCTCCTTCCATGCCCATGCACGCTCGAGGAACTTCTCGCGTCCCAGATCCTCCTTTGTGAGGCCCTCTTTTTTCATGGCTTCTACTATCTTTGCCTCGGTAGCGATAGAAGCATGGTCAGTACCCGGCAGCCAGAGAGTACAGTAGCCGCTCATTCTCTTGTAACGGATAAGTATATCCTGCAGAGTGTTGTCGAGTGCATGGCCCATGTGCAGCTGTCCCGTTATGTTTGGAGGCGGGATAACTATAGAGTATGCGGGCTTTGATCTGTCGATGATAGGTGTAAAGTACTTTTTGTCGCACCACTCGTTGTATATACGCTCCTCAAAGGAGGCAGGCGAGTAGGTTTTTTCAAGCTCGTGTTTCATTTTTTCGTCTTTCCTTTTGATTTATATGTTTTTTATTATTTTCAAAATAGTGTGAGGGAAAGTGTCATACGAGCACTTCAGCCTCGATGTTTACCTTTCCGTCAGAGCGAAGTGTGCGGATATAATGCGTATCGTCCTCGGAGCAGATGTAGACCTTGAGCTCTTCACCGAACTGAGCCTCGTTTTGGTATGAAACGCTCAGCCTGCTCACGCCCCCGATATTTTGACGGAAAACATAGTCGCAGAGCATGTCTATGTATGCGGTGTTGTTCATGTGACGGTTGCGGTCTATGTCGCAATAGCCGACCCGCTTCTCTCCGACCAGCTTCATCCCATCTGCAGGGAGGCGGAGCTTTGTCGGAATGTCAATGTCCAGCGGCTCATCCTCTCTGTAGCCCAGCTCCACATCCGTGGTGCGAACGAGCCTCTTGCGTCCCGAGTCGAACAGTGCCCATACGCTTGCCGCTTCTGCTACGACAACACCTCCACGCAGTACCCTGTATGCACGGTTAAAGGATGCCCGCACACTTTCTGTAGCCCATGTCTGAACTTCGATGTCGTCGTTTGCATGGATGTCTGCGTATATGCTCACGGTTATCTTTGAGAGTACGAATATCAGCCCACGCTGTGCCAGCTCATCGTATGAGGGACCGTCCTCTGTCATGCAGTTGGCGGCTGCCTCCTGCATATACCGCAAGAGAGCCCCCGGCTTTAGCACTCCGTTTACATCGGTAAACTGACTCAGTACCCTGTGCTTTTCTGTATATTTCATTACTGTGCCTTCTTGTCTGATTTTATTACATAAGTATACATAATACATTTTACTCCCAAACCTACCTTAAATCAAGATATTTTTGCGATTTTGTTATTGTTTTTGGCTGTAAATGTGTTAAAATAAGGATAAACACCAAAAAAAGGAGAGAGAAGAAAAATGACAAACCGCCTACAGCTGCCGCAGGGCATCGCGGATGCCGTGCTTGATACCGACGCTTACAACGAGATCGACGACCAGTTTGCCATAGCGTATATGCTCCGCTCTACCGAGAGGATAAGGACACATGCAATATATGCCGCCCCTTTTCACAATGAGAGATCCGACTCGTATGCCGACGGTATGATCAAAAGCTACAATGAGATAAAAAAGGTCCTTCGGTTGGTCGGCGGAGAGGCACAGAACATACCTGTGTTCTACGGAGCACGGACGCCGCTTTCGGATGAGCATACCTGTGTCAAAAGCGAAGCGGCAGAGGATCTGGTGCTCAGATCTGCCGGGTATACAAGCGAGCATCCGCTCTACGTTATAGCCATCGGAGCTATAACCAACATCGCCTGTGCGATACTCACCGATCCCACTATCGTCAGCCGGATAGTTGTTATATGGCTGGGAGCAAACGCCCACCATTACCCGCACAACTCAGAGTTCAACCTCAATGGAGACGTCAGTGCCGCACGCGTGGTCATGGGCTCGGGTGTGCCGTTTGTTTCTGTGCCGTGTGTAGGAGTGGTCTCGGCGTTTACTACCTCAGAGCCGGAGCTGAGATACTGGCTCGGAGGCAAAGGGGAGCTGGCGGACTATTTGGTAGAGAATACCGTTGAGGCGGCGGAAAAATACGCCGCAAACACCCCCTGGACACGCGTGATATGGGATGTGTGTGCTGTAGGGTGGCTCGTCGGAGGACAGCGGTTTATGAACAGTGATATCCGACACCTGAGACTGCCTACCTATGAGCATACGTATTCAGAGCCTCACAGTGCCCTTATACGGTATGTGTATGAGATCAGGCGGGATGCACTTTTCTCGGATCTGGTAAAAAAGCTCACTGCCGATTCTCGATCGGATGGGTGAGGGGGACTTGAACTAACATTAAAAAAACCAAAATGCAGGAGAATACCCGGATGTTGTCCGGATACTTTCCTGCATTTTTCATTCAAAGAACTTTTTTCCATCCGCCGCTGTGATCAGAACCTGCACAAAAGGCAGCGTCGGCGGAGGCTAAAAATTTTATTCCAGCTCAAACGCACCGGTGTACAGGCTGTAGTAGGTGCCTTTTTCTGCTATGAGCTTTTCGTGGTTGCCTCGTTCTATGATGCGTCCGTGGTCGAGAACCATGATCACATCCGAGTTTTTGACCGTGGAGAGGCGGTGAGCAATGACAAATACCGTTCTGCCTTCCATCAGCTTGTCCATTCCACGCTGAACAATAGCCTCGGTCCTTGTGTCTATCGAGGAGGTAGCCTCGTCGAGTATCATTACGGGAGGATCTGCGACGGCGGCACGTGCGATCGCGAGCAGCTGCCTTTGTCCCTGAGAGAGATTTGCTCCGTTACCTGAGAGATATGTGTTATACCCTTTAGGAAGTCTGGAGATAAAACCGTCAGCTCCTGCCAGCTTTGCCGCTTCTATGCATTCTTCTTCGGTTGCATCCAGCCTGCCGTAGCGAATGTTGTCCATTACAGTCCCTGAGAAGAGATTTGTCTCCTGGAGCACTATACCGAGAGAACGGCGTAGGTCGCTCTTTTTGATCTTGTTGATGTTTATTCCGTCATAGCGGATCTTTCCGTCAGCTATGTCATAGTAACGGTTGAGCAGGTTTGTGATAGTGGTCTTTCCCGCACCCGTACTTCCGACAAAGGCAACCTTCTGCCCCGGCTCTGCATATACGGAAACTCCGTGGAGAACAGGCTTTCCTTCTTCGTAGCCAAAGTCCACATCGAACATCCTCACGTCACCCTTCAGCTCTGTGTAGGTCGTGGTGCCGTCAGAGTGAGGGTGCTTCCATGCCCATCTGCCTGTGCGGTGCTCGGTCTCTGTGATGTTGCCTTTTTCATCTATGTCGGCTCGGACGAGCGTGACATATCCGTCGTCAGCCTCAGGCTCCTGATCCATCAGATCAAATATACGCCCTGCTCCCGCCATAGCCATGACGATCGAGTTTATCTGCTGTGAGAGCTGGTTTACGTTTCCTGTAAACTGCTTTGTCATATTGAGAAAGGGAATTACAATGTCTATAGAGAAGGGAAGCCCCGAGAGTGCAATATTCCCCGCACCCGAGAGCAAAAGCAGTCCCCCTACCGTAGCTACGGTGACGTAGGTGACATTTCCTATATTCATGATGATAGGACCGAGAATGTTTGCATAGGCGTGAGCACGACGGCTGTCCTCGTAGAGCTGCCTGTTTACTTCTTCAAAGTCAGCCTTCACGGCTTCTTCGTGGCAAAAGACCTTTATCACCTTCTGCCCGGCCATCATTTCCTGCACGTACCCTTCGCACTCACCCATAGACTTTTGCTGACGGACAAAGTACTTAGCCGAGCCTCCGCCGACCTTTTTTGATACCAGTATCATGAAAAAGATCCCGCAGAGTACAACGCATGTCATAAGCACGCTGTACCAGAGCATGATGAAAAATACACACAGCACTATCACCGTTGCCTGAAGAAGGCTCGGCAGAGACTGGGAGACAAGCTGCCTGAGAGTGTCAATGTCGTTTGTGTAATGGCTCATGATGTCGCCGTGCTTGTGCGTGTCAAAGTAGCGTATAGGAAGATTCTGCATTCCGTCAAACATCCGTGTACGCATCTTGTCAAGGAACCCTTGGGTGATGTATGCCATCAGCTGTGTGTGCACGGTAATGAACGTAAATGAAAGCACATACAGCGTCACCAGTATCCCGATCAGGGGAAGTATCTCTTTTCTCGCTTCCGTCCAGCTTGTGTTTGAAGCTTCGAGATATTTGGTTATGAGGGCGAGTACCTTCTGAGTGAAGATGGACGGTATTGCGGATACCGCGGCACTCACCATGATGCATACACATGTCAGAGGCATCAGTACAGGATAGGACTTAAAGAGGAATTTCAGCACTCTTCCCAGCACAGAAAAGTTCATTTTCGGCTTTTTGTGCGGTGCACTCGAGGGTGCTTTGCGTGAGGGGATTGTGTTTTTACTGCTCATCCTCATCTCCTCCTTTCGTCTGCTGGCGGTATACCTCGCGGTAGATCTCGCTACGCTCGAGCAGCTCTGCGTGAGTGCCCTTGTCGCTGATCTCGCCGTTATCCATAACTATGATCAGACCAGCATTCTCTACCGATGCTATACGCTGAGCGATGATGATCTTGGTCGTTTCGGGAATGTACTTTTGGAATGCGGCACGGATCATTGCGTCCGTCTTCATATCGACAGCACTTGTGGAGTCATCGAGAATAAGGATCTTCGGACGGGCGAGCAGTGCTCTTGCGATACACAGACGCTGCTTCT
>JAZNOK010000026.1:0-19577 GCA_045580775.1 Eubacteriales bacterium | reverse complement strand
CTCATAGAGGCGAGGCACCCTCTGATACCGCGTGATCGAGTAGTACCCATAACCGTAGATATAAAGGACCGATATGATACATTGGTTATTACCGGTCCTAATACAGGAGGCAAGACCGTAACACTAAAAACTATAGGATTGTGTTCTCTTATGGCTCAGTCCGGTCTTCATATTCCTGCATCTGAACTCTCAGAGTTAGGCGTATTTGATAATGTTCTGGCTGATATCGGAGACGAACAGAGCATAGAACAATCTCTTTCTACTTTCTCGGCTCACATGGTAAATATCGTTTCGATGCTTGGAAGTATTACGGACAGATCACTTGTTCTGTTTGACGAGCTGGGGGCAGGAACAGACCCTGTAGAGGGGGCTGCCCTTGCGGTTTCAATTCTGGAAAACGTCAGAGAAAAAGGTGCATTCTGTGCTGCTACGACACATTATGCAGAGCTTAAAGCTTTTGCTTTAGAGACGGATGGTGTTGTAAACGCGTCGTGTGAGTTTGATATAGAAACACTCAAACCGACATACAAGCTCATCATAGGTACTCCGGGTAAATCAAATGCATTTGCTATTTCGGGAAAGCTTGGGCTGGATTCTCGGATAATCGATCGTGCGTCTGCTCTTGTAAGCAGCGATAATAAACGCTTTGAATATGTTATCGAAAAGCTCGAGGAGAGTAGAATAGAGGCAGAAAAATACAGAGAAGAGCTAAAACGATCAAAATCTGAATTTGAAACTTTCAGACTTAACAGTGAAAAAAGGATAAAAGAAGATCTGCAACGAGCAAAAAAAGAGCGAGACAATGCTGAAGAAAAAGCACGTCAGACTATAGAGGGGGCTCGGGCGTCTGTTTCTTTTGTTCTTGATGAAATAGAAAAACTCAGAAAGAAAAAAGCAGCCGACATGTCGGCTGAAGAGCTTCTTGAGGCAAAACGTCGCATGCGTCGCTCACTTGATGAAAGTGACGAAAAATATAACGGTATCCAGGCTTTGCCGGATGATGACTACAAGCTTCCGCGTGCTCTTGTAAAAGGAGACAACGTAAAGCTGCGTAATATAGGTAAGAGCGGAGTTCTCGTCAGCGACCCTGATAAAGACGGAAACTGCAGAGTCAAAATCGGTGCAATGACAACAAAGACCAACATCAACAATTTGCGGCTGATTGAGGACAAGAATTCCGAAAAGAAGTCGGACGCAAAGTTAAAAGGCAGTGTAAAGACCGCTATAAGATCCTCATTTACTCCTGAGCTGGATATACGCGGTCAGCTTGGAGACGATGGTTGGTTTTTGACAGATAAGTATCTCGACGATGCTATAATTGCCGGAATAAAGAATGTACACATCATTCACGGAAAGGGAACGGGTGCCTTGCGTAATCATCTGTGGAGCTGTTTTAAAACGGATAAAAGGATCAAGAGCTTTCGACTGGGAAGATACGGCGAGGGAGACGGCGGCGTTACGGTTATAGAACTAAAATAAAGAACGTTTTTATATTACAGGATTATTATGAAAAAAACATCTATTGTCACTCTACTATCTATTTTACTTTTTATGTTAGTTTCTTGCTCGGGTACAGCATCTACTACCGAAATGCAAGAGAACAAACCTGACACACAGGCGGGTCACGGGGATGTCATGCAGGGAGAAGTGCCTATATCCGAGGAAGAGGGAATAAAGCTCGATCCGAAGGAGAGTTCGCTTAGTTTTCTTGCAGTGGGAGATAATATCATTTACAACGGCCAACTTCGTGAAGGTTTGGCAAACGGCAAAAAGACCGAAGGTGCTGAATATGATTTCAGCTCCATGTACGAGAATGTCCGCGATATAGTGTCAAGTTACGATCTTGCATTTATCAATCAGGAAACACCTCTCGCCGGGAAGTCTTTCGGTTACAGTCAGTATCCCAGCTTCAACTCTCCTCAAGAGCTTGGTGACGATCTCATAGAAGTCGGTTTTGATATTTTTAATATAGCTACCAATCACATGCTTGACGTAGGTTCTGACGGTCTTGACGGTACTATAGAATACTTCAAGAGCAAAGATGTTATGATGGTAGGCGGCTATGAGGATGAAGAGGATTTTTACGATATTCGTATAGTTGAGAAAAACGGCATAAAAATTGCCGTTGTAGGTTTTACCTACGGAGTAAACGGCAAAAGAGTCGACGCGTCCACATTTATTCCCTTTATATACACAAAGGATCTTACACATTTTGCAACAAGTGAGAAACTCTCAGACAGTGACAGAATGGTGAAATGGATTGAAAAAGCAAAACAAACAGCAGATGTCGTGATAGTTTCGATGCATTGGGGAAATGAGTACAATCAGACTCCTTCATCCGAACAGAGACGATTGGCTAAGTTGCTTGCCGATGCGGGGGCTGATGTTATACTCGGACACCATACGCATTGCATCCAGCCGATTGAATGGATAGATGGTGTTGGAGAAAACAAAACATTGTGCTTTTATTCTCTCGGGAATTTCACCTCAGAGACTGACGAGACCGTGTCTCTTGTCGGTGGACTTGCGTCTTTTGACATAATACTAAATGAGCGAGACGGTGTGAGTATAGAGAATGTTGGTTTTTTGCCTACTGTGATGGACTACAGAAATTCATTCAACAAAAATACCGTGTATCTTCTTGAGGATTATACAGATACTTTGTGCAGAAGTCATAATATTGTTACTTATTTCAAACAAAAGCTGAATATGAGTATTCTTTTCGGTTATGTATCTGCGGCTATAGACCGGAGTTATTTGCCACAGTCATATCTTGATTGTTTGTCTTAAAAAAGAACAAGCTTTATGACCGTATTTCATGTTTGATTTTGGTTTATTCTGAGAATTAAAAAATATAAAAAAACTATTGCAAAACATATTGTTTTTTGATATAATAAAAATCGTTGCAGGTTTAGTGACGGTTTGCGTTCAAGCTGTCTGATAAGACCATACAGATCGGGGAGTTAGCGGCACCTTGTACCTGAAATCCGGTATAGCAGGGAACATGCATATTATAAGGGCATTGCCCATGAGGACTGCGTCGTTTTCTTTCGTGTTGATGAGTGGGTCTCACGCAATCGCTATCCGTGAACCATGTCAGGTGGGGAACCAAGCAGCATTAAGCGGTGATGCGATGTGCCGTGAGGAAGCCTGTTCTGAGCGGAAAAAGCGGTTAACGCTCATGAGCTGTGTTCGAATTTTATGCGTATGGTCTTATCAGACAGCTTGATCTTTATTTTACCGGAGGGAAGTGAGATATTTGTACCGTGCATTATACAGAAAGTGGCGGCCTACCACATTTGATGATGTTGTAGGACAGGAGCACATTACATCAATACTGAAGTATCAGTGCGACAAGGGCAAGCATTCACATGCTTATCTTTTCTGCGGTACCAGAGGAACAGGAAAGACTACCTGCTCTAAAATTCTTGCAAAAGCTCTAAACTGTCTTTCTCCCGTCGACGGAAATCCGTGCGGCAAATGTGCATCATGCATATCAATTCACAATGGCTCCAGCATGGATGTGATCGAGAAGGATGCCGCATCCAACAACGGAATTGACGATATCCGTGATATTAGGGATGAGGTTGTATATACACCTTCAGAACTGAGATACAAAGTGTACATCATCGACGAGGTACATATGCTCAGTATAAATGCGTTCAACGGTCTGCTCAAGACTCTGGAAGAACCACCCTCGTATGTAGTGTTTATTCTTGCCACAACAGAAATGCACAAGCTCCCGACTACCATTATTTCAAGATGTCAGCGATACGATTTTCGCAAAATATCCGTGGACAACATCATGTCGAGACTTCATTACATCGCAGAAAATGAGGGTGTAAGTATTACAGATGAAGCGGCGAGGATCATAGCACGCTTGGCATCGGGCGGAATGCGTGATGCGATCAGTCTGTTTGAGTTGTGTTCAGGAACCGGCAAGGATATTGATGCACAATTAGTTAGCAATATGCTTGGTGTCAGCGGAAATGAACTTTTGCGTGACCTTGTATCCGCAGTCAAAGAAAAGAACTATTCGAGCATCTTTGAAATCATCAGAGATACAGAAAATTCCGGAAAGGATATTTGTGTATTCTGGCAGGAACTGATCGGTTTTTACAGAGATATGCTGGTGGTAAAAAATCTTAAGGATCCTGCTGAATATCTTGAACTTTCAGAAAAAGATGTATGCTTGATGCGTGAGCTTGTTTGTGATATGACAGTATCGGATATCATCAGACAGTCAAAGATCATAGACGGTGCACTATCTGTCATGCAAAAAGCAGGAAGCTACAAACGAAATGTTGCAGAAATGACACTCGTTCGCCTATGTGATATTTCCCTGGACGTGTCAGGGGATGCGATGATATCAAGGATAAATGAGCTTGAAAACAGAGTGATGAGATTAAATGCTCTATTGGGAGATCTGTCTAGCGGAGTGACAAAGGGTGCTGAGGTGCAAGAAAATCCCGCTCATGAAAAAGCAGACTCACATAATACAGCTGAGAATTTGCATTCTGATATGACACAAGTTTCAGCAAAGACCCCGCCTGTATCTGCAAAACAAACAAACGAACCGGATTTTGTTCCTTCTACAGAGGATGAAGAGCGTATCGTTTTAAAGTATTGGGATGATGTCATAGAATCTGTTAAAGGGAATATTCCTACGGCCAAGGGATTCATTGACTCTTCTGAGGCTTACAAGAATAGCAGAGACGAGTATACTGTTGTACTTGAAAATGATATGGCAGTAAGGATGCTGTCAAGAGAAAAGGCAAGAAACGCAATTGCGGATGCTATATCTTTTTATGAACAGAGACGAGTAAGCGATGCACAGCTGAATTTCATTGCGGACAGTTTAGGGCGTAATGATAACAAATCGCCTATAGATGATTTGATATAAGATATAAGATAATATAATAACTACGGAAGGTTAGGGTAAAAAATATGAAAGCAAGATTACCAAAAGGGATGGGCGGCGGACCTCAGAATATGAATACCATGATACGTCAGGCTCAGAAAATGCAGGAAGACATGGCTGCTCTCCAGGAAGAGCTGGAGGGACGCGAGTATGATGTCAGTGCAGGCGGCGGCGTTGTAACTGTCAAGATAAACGGAAAGAGAGAAGTCCTCTCGATAAATATTGAGCCTGAGATAGTAGACCCCGATGATATAGAGACTCTGTCTGACATTCTGGTTGCCGCGGTCAACGAGGCTATCAAGAAGGTGGATGAGATCAGTGAGAATGAAATGTCAAAGATCACGGGACAGATGAATATCCCGGGTATGTTCTGATAGGGAAAACAGCTGTTATGACTGATTATATTTTGCCTCTTCAGAGGCTTATCGAACAGTTTGGCAGACTTCCCGGTATTGGAAGAAAAACGGCGACGAGACTTGCCTTATCAGTGCTTGATCTCACAGATGAAGGGGCAGAAGAATTTGCTCATGCTATACTGTCCGCAAAGAGAGAGATCAAAAAATGCTCCCAATGTGCCAATATTTGTGTTGGGGATATGTGCGATATATGTTCAGATGAAAAACGTGACAGGTCGGTTGTTTGTGTAGTTGAGGATGCTAAGGCAGTGATGGCGTTTGAGAGGGTAAGAGAATACAACGGTCTCTATCACGTCCTTGACGGTGTGCTCTCTCCCATCAACGGAGTTGGTCCTGACGATATCAATCTTTATAGCCTTTTGAAACGAATCCAATCGGGAGAAGTAAGAGAACTGATAGTCGCAACAAACCCTAATGTAGAGGGGGAGGCTACAGCTATGTATATCTCGCGGATCGTAGCCGATATGAATGTGAAAGTAACCAGACTTGCCTACGGTATACCTGTGGGAGGGGATCTTGAATACGCTGACGAGGTCACATTACATAGAGCACTTGAAGGCCGCAGAGAAATATAAAAAGGAAGCACCGCACATGTTAGTACGGTGCTTTTGTATTTGATCTTTATTCGCTCACTTTTTTTATATTTGCTCCCAGAGCTGTAAGCTTTGATACAATATTCTCATAACCTCTCTCGATAGAATATATCTCCGATATCTCGGTAATTCCATTGGCTGCGAGACCTGCTATTACCATTGCGGCTCCTGCACGCAAGTCTACAGCTTTGACTATCGCTCCGTGAAGAGGGGCGTTGTTGACGTATGCAGTCTTGTCGTGGATAGTAATATCAGCACCCATTTTTCTCAGCTCATCAACATATCTGAATCTGTTCTCAAATACCGTTTCTGTAACTGTACTGCCTGACTCGGCAAAGCACATAGCAGCCGTCATTTGAGGATGCATATCTGTAGGATATCCGGGGTAGGGCAGTGTCTTTACACGGATCTTTTTTAATTTTTCCGTATTTGAGATAAGTATAGAATCATCTATTTCTTCAACGGTAACACCCATTTCTTCAAGCTTTGATGATATGGATTCAAGATGCTTTGGGATGACATTGTTTATCTTCACTCTGCCGTGAGTCGCCACTGCGGCAAGCATGTATGTTCCTGCCTCGATCATGTCAGGTATAATTGCGTATGTACAGCCGTGCAATTCCTTTACTCCCTTGACTTTGATCACGTTTGTTCCTGCACCGGTAATTTTGGCACCACAGGTGTTGAGAAAGTTAGCCAGATCCACTATATGCGGTTCTCTTGCTGCGTTGTCAATTACGGTAATACCGTCCGCCATGACTGATGCCAGGATAAGATTACAGGTCGCTCCGACAGAAACGGTATCGAAATAAACCGAGTTTCCTATAATGCCGTTCTCGGCTTTTGCACGAACACATCCCTCGGCAATGGTAACTTCAGCACCTATAGCTTCAAATCCCTTTATATGCTGATCTATAGGTCTGATACCGAAATCGCATCCACCCGGCCACGCAATCTCGGCTTTGCCGAAAGCTCCGAGCTCAGCTCCGAGTATGTAGGTTGAACCACGCATCTTTGAGACCAGTGCTGCAGGTGCCATTCCTTGGACGACGGAGCTTGTGTCTATAGATGCTGTGTTTTCGTTTATATATTCGATCTTTGCTCCCATGCAAGTCAGTATCTCGAATGCTTTAGCGACATCTCTTATGTCGGGAAGGTTTTCTATTATGCACTTGTCTTTGGTCAGAATACATCCGAAGATTATGGGGAGAGCGGCGTTTTTAAAACCGCTGATCGTAACCTCTCCGACAAGCGGTCTGCCTCCCTTGATTATATATTTATCCATAAATAGATGTAATACGGCATATTTGTGCCGCATTATCCTTTCGATTTATCTTCATATTATCACAGTCTACAATATACACATTTAGTATAACATAACACTACTGAAAAATAAAGTGCTTTTTGCAAAAAAAAATTAAAAATGACACGCTGAATTAACACAATGCTCGACCACTTTGTCCGGCTAAAGCCGCAAGCAACTTAACATCAGTATATTATCGGAGATATATATAAGTGTTAGCTGTTTTGATCCGCATAGTATGCAACAGCCAGATCGACTACCATGCCATAGCTTTTGGTTCCTTCTGTGCCTTGGAGCTTTAGATAGGTGTCATTTACAGCTTCGCTGAGTTTAGAAGCAGCAGAGTCTCTGTATTTGCTAAAAAAAGATGAGTAGGCGGAAAATTCTCTCTTGGTCTCTTTGTTCATTTCCGACATGAACTCAGAATACAATTCTTTGTCAGCGGAGTAAAGAGCGTTCATGAGATATTGGAGCATATTCATATAACCGCTGTATCTTATATAAGCTTCAGAAGATCCTATGCAAACGAGAAATGCAACAAAATTTGCTTCATTTTCACGGGCAATACCTCTTTGGTGAGCAAATTCATGTGCGGCGGTATATGGAAGTGTAAAATCCGGGAAAGCCGCGTCTATGTTTGCTTCCCCTGTGAAGAATGTATATACGCCTGTTATGTGAGTATATGACATTGCCTCGCTCAGAGCTACGGGCTTGATTTTTGCATTTATATTGTGAAGAAAATCATACCTCTGACAGCAGGTATCGTATGCATCCAGCAGACTGTCGCTCATTTCGGATATAGACTGCGGCATCACAGAGAGATTATTTGAGCCGTATTCGATATCAGAAGAAAGCTTCTCAATTTCTGTATATACTTTCATGGATGTATCGTAGAGTTGCTGTGCCGTTACCGGTTGTGCTTTTATATCAATCTTTTTGTCGAGTGTGGAATTTGAATAACCTGTCAAAAATGTGAATACAGCTACGGTATAGAGTGCCATGAGCAAAGATAGCATTCCGTATAATAGAGACCTTATGCTGTGATTTTCCTTTATATAATATTTATGCGTGAAAACAAAGTAGTATACTATAATGATCGGTAACATCATCAGAAAAGTTTCCGCCAACGAAAAGGGAAATACGCCTGTCAAAGTAGCGAGTATGCTTCTGAAAATGCACGCTATTTTCTCTGTGAAAAAATCGGCAAAATGAAAAGAGAAAATCGCACACACATGAATGATAATTGAAATGATAAAAAGCGTGAAAATCACCTTTGTGTACTTTGGTACAGTATTGAAATAGGAAATGATACGTGATTTGCAAGCTTTGAGTGAAATCGGCATTTTTATATGCTGTTCAGTTTCGAATTTAGAGTTCATATTTAATACCTTTTGCCTCCATTACAGACACGAAATCATGAGGGAGGGGTGCTTTGATCAATATTTCTTTTTTGGTAAACGGATGTACAAATTCTATGCTGTATGCATGGAGCATGTGCCTTGCGTATCCGTCTTCTGTTCCGTATAGTACATCTCCGAGAACGGGTGCTTTAATACTGCTCAGGTGTACTCGGATCTGATGAGTTTTTCCTGTGTGTAAAACAAGCTCAACAAGTGCTGTATTTCCGCATTCTGCAAGAAGTTTGAAGTCTGTATGTGAGAAGTGGCTGTCATCGTGCGTTTTTATCTCGGAGAACTCACGAAGCATAACGCTGTTATCTTTTCTCCTTATGTATCCTTTGATACTGCCGCTACTTTTTACTATACCGTCTGTGAGTGCCAGGTACTTTTTGACTACAAGTTTATTTTGCTGTAATCTCGAAAATGCGTTTGCAGCAACGGAACTTTTTGCAAAGATCACGATACCGCTTGTATCTCGGTCTAGTCGGTTTACTGCTCGAAATACAAAGGGAAGTCCTCTTTGAGTGTATAAATAAGAGATGGCATTAGCCAAAGTGTCATCATAATGGTCGTGTGATGGGTGAGTGGGCATGTTTGAAGGTTTGTTTGCGGCTATGTAATGATCATCCTCGTATATAATATCGACCGGGAGACAAACAGGGGATACACTGTGATCGAGTGTTTGCCGGTCCTCGATCAGCAACGATAAAGTGTCGCCTTCTTTCAGCTGTGCTCTGACTGTCACCCGATTGCCGTTTAGCAGTATACCTTTTTCGCTTTTCTTCAACCTGGTTAACATTTTTGATGACAGCTGTAACTCTCCCAATATATATTCTTTTACTGTCTTTTTATCATATCTGCGATCAATTATGCAGTCCATCTGTATTTTCCTTTTGATTTTGTTCTTGTTAATAAAATACCATATAGAAAAATAAAAATGGTGAACTTTATGTAAAAACTATTGACAAAAGACTCGTTTTGAAATATAATGTTTGTGAAAATGATTATCGATTGCATTACGTATGCGTTATTATATGGAGGTCATAATGAAGGAAACTGCTATTTTGAACAAAGAAGTGGAGACTCAAAAGGTCGCAAAAACTAAAAATCCCGTTCTCGAAAAGATTGGTAACTTTCTTTTCGGAGTGTTTGTAACAGTTCTGTTCACATTGCCTGTATGGTGCATTCTTATGATAGTTGTTTACTTTGTTAACAGGATCTAAGTCTAAATACATAAAATAAATTGAGCAACGGTTAATGCCGTTGCTTTTTTTAATTAAAAATTAACAATTTGAGCGAAAAATATCTCGAAAATATTTGAAATTCATATATATATATGGTATACTTATATAAATATAGTGTTTGGTGGCAATTTTTTTACTTGTTTGATCGATTTTTTATTGGGGCGGTGCTATGGATAATTTTGTTTCTGCTGTAACCGAGTGGTTCGGAGCTGTTCTTAGACAGTTTAAAGTTTTTAGCTTTAAAGATGCTGTCGATATTTTGATAGTATCGGTTATACTGTATTTTGTCTATAAATTTATCCGAGACAGAAGAGCCGGAAAACTTGCCGGAGGTCTTGTTCTTTTGGGTGTTATTCTCATAATGGCAGAATTGTTCGGTCTTCAGACTCTCAGATACATTTTCGGCAATATTTTTCAGGTAGGCTTGATGGCGGTAGTCATTATATTTCAGCCTGAGCTCAGAGCTGCACTTGAAAAAGTGGGCGGTGAGTCTCTGAAGGGTATTACTAGTATAAAAACGAGAAACGGTTCTGTTGACAATACTATGATCGATGCCCTCTGCGAGGCCGTATTTGATCTATCATCTACGAAAACCGGTGCATTGATAGTATTGGAAAATACAACAAAACTCGGCGATATCGTAAAAACAGGGGTAGTTATCAACGCTGATCTCAATTCTTCTCTGATCAAGAATATATTTTATAACAAGGCTCCTTTGCATGACGGTGCGATGATAGTAAGGGATATGAGAATTCTGGCTGCAGGTTGCTTTTTGCCTTTGACAGAGAGTACTGAACTCTCAAAGGACCTCGGAACCAGGCACCGTGCTGCTGTAGGAATGAGCGAGGCCAGCGATGCGAAAGTCATTGTTGTATCTGAGGAGAACGGACTTGTATCGGTGGCATATAACGGTACTCTACGCAGAAGATATGACCGTGAGACTTTGAAAAACGAGATACTCTCTTTTTACACTCCGCAGACAATAGATAACAGACTAAAAGACAAAATAGACTCAAAAAAGAAATCCTAGCATCACTGATGGGTCTTGTGCGGTGTTTATAACTTCGAATTTTTAATTTTTTCGTATATGAAAGGACGGCTTTTGCCGCCGATATGAACATGAGTAAAGTAAGTAATTCTGTTAAAAGCTTCTTTTCGTTTTTCTTTAAAAGGAACAACGAAGGACAAAACAAGGAGTTCGTGGCAAAGCTCTGCTGTGTTTTGTTTGCGGTTGTGCTATGGCTTCTTGTTGCCGGACAAAACACTGATGTACAGTATGAGATGACATATTATGCCGTTCCGGTCACAGTTACAAACGCGAGTACCATCTCCGAGAACAGCGGACTTTCTATTATCAGCGGTTATGATTATAATATAAATATTACCGTTCGAGGTAATAGAGCCAAGCTCTCAAATTACACAAGTGAAGATATAGTTGCCAGTGTAGATGTGGGCGGTATTACAGAAGCAGGAGATTATAATTTGTCTGTGCTTGTGTCTGTTCCGCCAAGCTCAGGCTTTACTGTTGTCAGCCAGTCTCTTGACAGTGTTGATGTGAGTATAGATAAGCTTACGAGTGTTGACATGAATGTTACCGTAAATGTAATAAACGCACAGTATGATACCGATTCTTATGCTCTCGGTGCACCTACAGTCTCTCCTAATAAGGTAACGGTAAAAGGGCCTCAAAAGCTCCTTCAGTCGATTTCTTCTGCGGCTGTAAATCTTGATCTTGGTAAGGTCAGTTCTAATATCGGTTTTAACAACCGTATCCTTTTGCTGGATTCCAACAAGGAAGAGGTAAACTCTCCGTATATTACGCTCAGTGATCAGTATGCTGAAGGCACAGTTCCTTTTATCAGTATAGAAGAAGCGTCAAAGATCGTAGAAAAATCTGTCCCTCTTGTTTGCTCTTTTAAATACGGTCATTACAATAATTCCAACAGTACGGTAAGCATTTCGCCTCAGTTTGTCACTCTCAGCGGCTACGAAAATGAACTTAGTAAGATACAGTCGCTCAATATTGCCACGATAGATGAAACCAAGATGACAGAAAGCACTGTTTTCACTTCTTTGATCGAAGCACCTGATGGTACGACTTTGCTTGAGGCGAAAAAAAGTGCGGTCATTACTCTTACTCTGACCGAAGATATAGCACGTGCCTCCTTTCCTGTGTATGAAGCAGTTTTTGAGAATATTCCTCAAGGTCGCACGGCGGAACTCAATGATATGTTTGTTCTCACGTTCAGAGGGGATCAGGCATCACTTTCCGAACTGCAGAAGGTCCATGATACAGGTGAGATTCCATTCACTGTGGAAATAGATCTTTCATTGCTATCATCACCGGGTGTTTACAAGCTTCCTGCATCAGTTATGTTTCCCAGTACCACCTTCAAAGGTGTGTGGTGTGAATACATAGAAGTCACCGTAAAGCTGAGCTGACAGGAACCTAACCTTCAAGTCTGAACAAAGGTCTATTATGAATAATTCTATCAGTATTTTAGTTAAAGATATATACGCCTCCCCGAGAACCGGGGAGGACGATATTTTTAAACTGGCAAAACATAAACTGTCAGTCATCGGACTGTCACTCAAACCGCTTTCTTGCAATGTATATAAACGTTCGGTTGATGCGAGAAAAAAGAATAATATCAAGCTTGTTTATTCGGTCAGAGTTGACTGTGAGGTGCCTGCAGGGTTTGATACCGAGGAGCTTTTACGTCATGGTTTTTCGGTGATAAAAGATACTCAGTTTGATATAAAACACGGTACCGCATGTATGAGTCACAGACCTGTTGTGGTTGGGTTCGGTCCCGCCGGGATGTTTTGTGCTTTGATGCTCGCTGAGCAAGGTTACAGGCCGATATTGATCGAGCGTGGAGACGATGTTGATACACGTCTGGAGCAAAAGGATCGGTTTTACAGGGATCATGTGCTTGACACTGAGTCTAATATACAATTCGGGGCGGGCGGTGCAGGTACTTTTTCCGACGGAAAGCTCGTAACCAGGATAAACGATCCAATCTGCAGTTATGTGCTGAAAAGGTTGCATGAGCTCGGTGCACCTGATCAGATACTGACTGCGGCAAAGCCTCATGTCGGAACAGACAAGCTCCTGAATGTTGTCAGAAATGCTGACAGGAGGATAAGGGAACTTGGTGGAGACATATATTACAGAACAAGACTGGATTCTATCAATTATGACTCGCAGGGTAACGCTGTCAGTGTATTGGTAAATCACAGTACGGAAATTCCTTGCGGCACACTGATACTTTGTACAGGTCACAGTGCAAGGGATACCTATTTCATGCTTGAAAACAAGGGAATAACTCTTATACCAAAGCCCTTTTCTGTCGGAGTAAGGATAGAGCACAGAAGAGAGGATATTGACCGTGCGATGTATGGAGATGAGAGACTTTCGGAGATTTTGGGACCCGCTGAGTACAATCTATCTCATAACACAAAACAACGGGGTGTTTACACATTTTGCATGTGTCCGGGAGGCGAGGTCGTCGCCGCAACATCTGAACAAGGCGGTGTTGTAGTCAACGGAATGTCTAACTATAACCGTGACGGAGTAAATTCCAACTGTGCAGTTGCTGTTTCTGTATTCGAGAAAGATTACGGATCGAGTGTACAAGGAGCTATATCCTTTCAGCGAAGACTTGAGAAGCTTGCTTATGACGTAGGCGGCGGAGATTATACAGTGCCCATTACCACTCTGGGAGATTTCTTTGATAAGAGAACCGGAACTTTACCGACGAGAGTAAAACCGACATACATGAACGGTACTAATTGTAGGCTGGCTGATTTTTCTGCTTTTTGTCCGGATTTCATATATGGGGCTTTGTCTGATGCAATAGCTTCTTTTGACAAGAAGATAAGTGGATTTGCTTCTGCTGATGCGATACTTTCTGCCTTTGAAACAAGAACAAGTGCTCCTGTACGTATCCTACGAACAGAAAAAAGGAATATACTCGACCATGAGAATGTATTTCCGTGCGGAGAAGGTGCTGGATATGCAGGGGGTATTACCAGTGCTGCGGTTGACGGTATAAGAACTGCTCTTGAGATCATTTCGATATACAAGCCGCTGTAGTCAATTTGTATAATATAAAGGAGTTCGGTATATGCCGAAATTACTAAAATGAGTTATAAATTAAAAGAAAAAAGAACAAAACCATGGAAAAAGAGAGAAGGGTTGGCTGAGCTTTCTGAGAACTATAGGGCTTTGGGGGACTCTCTCGGTCTGTCAGATGCAATGTCAAGATTGCTGTACTGCAGAGGTCAGCAGTCTCCTGAGCAAGCACGTAGCTTTCTGAGGATGGAAGAGACTATGCTCCACGATCCGTTTTTGATGGCTGATATGGATAAAGCGGTAGAAATAATTCGCTGTGCTGTATCCGACAAAAAGAAGATATGCATATACGGTGATTACGATGTAGACGGAGTAACAAGCGTAAGTATGCTATACCTTTACCTTGAGAGTAAGGGTGCAAGTGTCTCATATTATATTCCCGACAGAATAGGTGAAGGATACGGTATGTCCTCTGCTGCTATTGATAAGATGAAGCAGGAAGGCATCGGTCTTATTATTACAGTAGATACCGGAATTACTGCAAATGATGAAATCAAGCATGCTCTTGATATCGGAATAGATGTTATTGTTACCGATCATCATGAGTGTCACGGTGCTTTGCCTTGTGCCTTAGCTGTGGTAAATCCAAAGCGTATAGACGATACGTATCCATTTAAGAATCTTGCGGGTGTAGGTGTAGTTTTTAAGCTGCTGTGTGCTTATGAATTTAAGTGTTCTGATGGCGAGAGTAAACTTGAATCCGTAAAGAAGATATGCAACCGATATGCAGACCTTGTAGCACTCGGTACCATAGCGGACGTTATGCCTGTGCTTGATGAAAACAGACTTATCGTTTCTTTCGGTCTTCGTATGATCGAGAAGAATGCACGTCTCGGACTTTCTGCTTTGATAGAAGCATCCACGCAAAAAGTAGAGACGTTTTCCACAGTTAAAAAGCCGACAAGACGCCCGAGAGTAACGTCAGGATTTGTAGGGTATACTATTGCTCCGCGTATAAACGCAGCAGGAAGGATTTCGAATGCTTCTATTGCTGTTGAGCTTTTTTTGACAACAGATCCGGCTAAAGCAGAGCAACTGTCTATGCAGCTGTGTGAGATCAATCGCTTCAGGCAGTCTGAGGAAAACAAGATAGCAGAACAAGCCTATGAAAAGATCGAATCTGAGCATGATTTTGATAACAATCCTGTAATAGTTCTTGAGGATGACACCTGGCATCACGGCGTTATTGGTATTGTCGCCTCAAGAATTACTGAAAAATACGGTCTTTCCTCTATATTGATATCCTTTGACGGACAGACGACACAGGATGGATCCCCTTTTGACATCGGAAAGGGGTCAGGGCGAAGCATAAAGGGGCTGAACCTGGTCGATGCACTTGTACACTCTCAGGATCTCTTGGTAAAATTCGGAGGACATGAACTTGCCGCGGGACTGTCTATCACCAGAGCAAATATAGACGAATTCAGAAATAAGATAAACGAATATGCTCGCAGTGTTATTGATTCAGGCAGTGCTTTTCTAAGTTCGGTGGAATATGACTTTGAGATAGATGCTAAAGATATAGACATGCAGTTTGCGGAAGAGATAAGATATCTTGAACCTTATGGAATATCAAACCCTATTCCTGCATTCTTGATCAAGGATTGCGTTGTATGTGATGTTGTACCGATCAGCGGAGGTAAGCATACAAAACTAGTCGTAAAGAAGGATGACAGATGCTTCGTTGCAATGTGCTTTTCACGTTCTCAAGCGGATCTTGGAATATATGCGACTGACAGAGTTGATATGGTTATCAATATTGATATCAATGAGTACAACGGTAACCGAACCGTCCAGATGATCGTAAAGGATATTCATATTTCGGATAATTATATGAGAAGTCTGGATGAGGATAAGTTGCGTTTTGAGGCCATTTTGTCGGGTTCTCCGATAATTGAAGGAGAAGATGTTGTTCCGCAAAGGGCGGATTTTGTTGCTTTTTATAATCTTATCCGCAGGGATATCAGATTTGGTAATGACAGTTTCAGTCTAAGAGCACTTCTTTCAAAACTCGAACAAAGCGAACATTCGATTCCATACATAAAGCTTAAGTTCCTTTTGATGGTTATGCGTGAGATGAACATTCTCGGTATAGATGAGATAGAAAAGGAATACTATGTATTTAAGCTGACAAACAGCGGAAAAACGGATCTTGATAAATCAAACATTCTCAGGAAACTAAGATCTCAACAGAGAAAGGGAATGTGATTAAACCTAGTTATTGCATTTTGATCGGAGAATAGTGTCTGATATGGATAATACTCAAAATAACGAAAATAGAATTGATGATTCAAAACCGAACGAGCAGGACATGGCAAAGCTCGGTGAGGATACTGCAAGTTTTTTCAGGTCTGCACAGACTGCAGAGTACAAGGGAATAGAACCCCTGCTTGAGCATTTGAGCAGTACATCGAAAAATTATAATATCGAAAAGATCAGGGACGCATTTGATTATGCGGCGGAGCTCCACTGCGGTCAGTTCAGACAGAGTGGGGAGCCTTACGTCTCTCATCCTGTTGCAGTAGCTGAGATAGTGGCAGAGCTGGAGCTGGATACAGACTCTATATGTGCTGCATTACTCCATGATACAGTTGAAGACTGCGGTACAAAGACAGATCTCGACATTATTGCAAAACGTTTTGGCAAGAGTGTTGCTGTACTTGTTGACGGACTGACAAAAATTGTTCACATGGAGATCGAAGACAAGGAAGAAGCACATATCGAAAATATCCGAAAGATGTTGCTCGCAATGTCAAAGGATATAAGGGTAATATTTATCAAGCTTTGTGATCGTCTTCACAACATGCGTACTCTGTCAGCAAAGCGGGAAGAGAAACGTCGCTCCATTGCATTGGAAACTATGTATGTTTATGCTCCTCTTGCTCACAGACTCGGTATGCAGAAGATAAAACAGGAGCTGGAGAATATAAGTCTGGCGTATCTGGATCCTATAGGATGCGATGAAGTACGAAGATCGATCTCTGAAAAATACGGTCAAAGCAGTAATGTCCTGGAAAATGCAAGAAAAAAGATAGAAGAAAAGCTCACCGAGAACGAAATTCATTTTGTCATCGAGGGAAGAATAAAATCTGTATACAGCCTCTACAGAAAAATGTACAAGCAGTCAAAATCCTTCGATGAAATATATGATTTCTATGCACTTAGGATAATTGTGGATACGGAGCTTGAGTGTTATACTACTCTCGGACTGATACACGAAATGTTCAAGAGTATCCCCGGCAGGTTTAAGGACTATATATCAACACCAAAGCCAAACCTCTACAGATCATTGCATACAACAGTCATAGGACGTGACGGAGTACCCTTTGAGGTTCAGATACGAACACACGAGATGCATGAAATAGCTGAGTTTGGTATTGCTGCACATTGGAAATACAAGTCCGGCGAGAAGTCAAATTCTGAGCTCGATAAGCGTCTGGCATGGGTGGCACAGCTTCTTGAGACAGAGGGAGATACAAACGATCCTGATGAGTTCATGCATGCTTTCAAGACGGACATTTTCAATGATGAGACGTTCGTATTCACACCCAAGGGGGACGTGATAGCACTTCCTTTCGGATCTACTGTGATAGATTTTGCCTATGAGATCCATACTGCTGTTGGAAATAAAATGGTCGGTGCGAAAATAAACGGAATGATCGTACCGATCGACAGGGTTCCCTCGAACGGCGAAATAGTAGAAATAATCACATCTTCTGCTTCAAAGGGACCCAGCAGAGATTGGTTGAAGATCGTCAGGACAAGCGGAGCCAGAACAAAGATACGCTCTTGGTTCAAGCGTGAAAAACGCGACGAAAACATACTCATGGGCAAGGCAGAGGTAGACCGTGAGCTCAGAAAATACGGAAAAGCATTTACCGAGTCTCAGAGAAATGAGGTTGTGGATAACGTTGCCAAGCGTATCGGAATACAGGATAGAGAAGATTTCTTTAATTCTATCGGTTATGGCGGTCTTTCTATGTCAAAGATCGCAAACAAACTCAAAGATGAGTTTGAGAAACTTATCGTAGTAGAGCCCAAGATCGAATATACGGAACAGAGTATAAAGACACATCTTCCGAAGAATATTTCCAAGAATTCAGGCATAGTGGTTGACGGTGAAAAGGGTTGTGCTATTAAATTTGCGAAATGCTGCAATCCCTTGCCCGGTGATGAAATCATTGGCTTTGTTACTCGCGGTTTTGGCGTTTCTATTCACAAGATGGACTGCCCTAATGCTATATCGGGTACTTCCGATGATCAAACAAGAGATCGCTGGGTAGAGGCTCATTGGGAGCATGATTTTATCGGTGCAAGCGATAACAGCGTTTACGAAGCGTTGATACAGATATATGCAGAGGACAGATTTTCTCTTCTCGCTGATACATCAGTAGCCCTTGCCGACATGCACGTATCTATCATGCAGGTCAATTCTCAGAAAAGACCAAACGGACACGTTGTTCTGAATTATACTGTAGCATGCAAAAATATTGCTCATTACAGAGCAATCGTGGCAAGGCTCAGACAGATCAAGAATGTAATATCCGTGACACGCGGTTTTTCATAATAGTTAAAACGGAGATATATATGAAGACAGTTATTCAAAGAGTTAATTGTGCCAGCGTAGAGATAGACGGACAAGTTCATAGTAGCATAGGAAAGGGATATTTGATTCTTCTCGGAGTAGGATGCGAGGATGATGTTTCGGATGCAGAGCTACTTGCGGCTAAAATTTCAAAGCTCAGAGTTTTTTGCGATGAAAATGATAAAATGAATCTTTCCGTAAAGGATGTAGAGGGAAGTGCACTGGTAGTATCTAATTTTACACTGTATGCAAATTGCTCACATGGTAATCGACCTGACTTTTTTGATAGTGCAAAGCCGCAATTGGCTATTCCCCTCTATGAAAAATTCGTTGAGCTTCTCACGTCTTACGGTGTTCCTACATGCACAGGGGTATTCGGAGCAGACATGAAGGTATCCATTGAAAACGACGGACCTGTCACGATCATTCTTGACAGTAAAACACTAAAAAAATAACCGATTCGGGTGAAACAGATGAAGATCAAAGTAAACGGAAATGTAAATGAATATTATGTTCAGACTCTGAGTATGTTATTTTTTCCCGGGGCAAAGTTTTCTGACAAAGATGCTTCAGATATAGGTCCGGGGCTTGTTGTGGATGTTTTGGACGATGAGGTCGGTGTTGAGTGCCGTGCTGAGATGACCGATGGCACAAGGGTAGCTTGGGGTTACTACAAGTGTAACTGGATGGAGGGCGAAACTCAGCAGAGAGTGATAAAGATCGCCGTAGGCAAGGCGGTTTTTGAGGCAGGCAAGGAGCTTTTCAAACTTACTCCCCCATGGGGAATACTTATCGGAGTCAGACCTACAAAGGTTCCGATGGGGTACCTGTTGCAAGGGAAGGGTATTCGTGAGACTCAAGGCATATTAAAAAATGAGTATTTTCTTAATGCAAAGAAGGCACAGCTTGTCACGAGTATAGCATCCTATGAGATGAAACTGACAAAAAAGCTAACGGATAAATATTGCAGTGTATAT